>JANXQG010000106.1 GCA_025356915.1 Planctomycetota bacterium
CGCAGTTCAGGATCTCGGGTGAGGTTTCCCAACAGAATCACGCGGTTAAAACTCGCCACAATAAGAGACTCCTGCGACTGAAGGCCAGGGGGGTCCCGAAATGCTTTCAAAGCATCAAGGTCCAATCCCGGCTTGCTACAAGCACTGCCGGGACGATGCTATCGGGATAATGGGTCTACTGGATAACTCCCGCGCCAAGTTTCTCGTCAACTTGGCGGACTTCCGCTGCAACCGCGACCGGTGCCTCGACAGGCGAAACCGAAGGTATCGGTGCCGACTGGGCGTGGGCGACCAGGGCGTCGACAATCTGCGGATCGATTTTCAGGAACAGGAATCGCAGGATCGTTTCGGTGATGTCAAACTGACGACGCAGCCCCGCTAGTTGCAGGCTGTCGAGTTTCAGATAGATCAACCAATACGTGCCCTTGCGCTGTCCCTTGACGGGATAGGCCAAACGGCGCTCTTCCCAGAGACGGCTGACGAGGATCTCGCCGCCGGCTTTCTGGATCAAATCGGCCAACTGGCCCGAAATGCCGTCCGGATCGCGGCCGAAACGGTTCGAGTCCAGGATAAACATCGCTTCGTAAACATTGCGGGCCAAAACAAAACTCCTCAAACAGTATTAGGGGGGCCGCGTGTGAATATATCAACGGTGAACTTGCAGGACTGGCTCGGGCACCGTATACCCGTAGTCGGCCAGTTGCCGAACATGGACGGCCTGGGAAGGCAATCCTAATCCTCATCCATTGTATCGATTCATGCAGGACTGAACACCTTCACGAACCCAGCCCTCGATCGCCTCGATTGTTCGGGCGACTGCCTGCTCCATGGCCGGGATTTCTTCTTTCGTAAACTTACTGAGGACAAAATCAGGCCAACTCCATCCGTCGGGTGGAGAACCAATTCCAATTCGCAGCCGGGCGAATACGTCGGTGCCCAAGCGGCGAATAATATCCTCCAGTCCTTTCTGTCCCCCGGCCGACCCGGTCGCTCTCATCCGCAGTTTCGCCAACGGCAGATTAAGGTCGTCGCAAACGATGAGCAGGTCTTCCTGGGGAATTTTGTAAAAATCTCGCGCCGCCAGTACGCTGGCACCACTGAGATTCATGTACGTTGTGGGAGTCAGCAGCAGTATCTTTTCCCCATCGACAACAATCTCGGCCGTTTCGCCTTGGAAGCGGTTTTTTTGTCCGCTGGCGGAATACTTCTTGGCCAATTCGCCGACGACGATAAATCCGACGTTATGCCGGGTTCCCTCGTATCGCCTTCCAGGATTGCCCAGCCCTACTACAAGTTTCATGCGGGGCGCTCCAGGAGTTGGCGATGAGATGACGCGATATTACTATTCCTCCTCTTCCTCGTCCTCCTTCGCACCGATCACCTCAGGCTCACCCAGACCAGCCTCGCCGGAGTCGAGATCCGGTTTTTCGACCGGGATGACACACTGCACCACGATCGTTTCGGGGTCACCGAAAACCTTCGATTTGGCGGGTAGTTCGAGCTGCGCTAAGGTGATCGTATCATCGAGCTTCAAATGATTGATACTGACCAGCAACTTTTCCGGAATCGACCCAGCCGGACATTCGATCTGAACGTCGTGGATCAACTGCTCGACCGCACCGCCGTCTTTTAAGCCGGGGCACTGGCCGCGAAGTTCTATCGTCAAATGCACCTTAACCAACTCATCGACCGAGATGCGGGTGAAATCGACATGTAGGACGTGCGTGCCGTAGGTATCCCACTGCAAGTCGCGGATGAAGGCTGATTCGTTGACCACACCCGTAAGACCGACCATGCGGCTGCCGTGACGAAGTGCCGCCGCGATCGCTTCGGACGGGATCGACAGGCAGACATTCGCTTCTCCGTGACCATACAATATGGCCGGGGTTTGGCCCGAATAACGTAGACGCCGATTCGAGTGTTTGCCGCCCTTCTGGCGAGCGACGGTGGAAATCTGTTCTGCCATGGAAATCCTCAGTGTATTTTAATCCGCTCTGCTCATGCAAACTGGCTGCACAACAGGGGAAACCAATCATTATCCTCGATTCGCGGAGAAATTCAAGCCCAGGCAAACAAATTTTCTTTCGGTTGCTGAACGCCTGGAAAAATCTACCCAAACAGCCGACTCACCGATTCATTGCGGTGAATACGCTTAATCGCCTCACCCAAAAGAGGGGCTACCGAAAGCACGGTAAGCTGAGGAATCCTCTTTTCTTCGCCAATCGGGACGGTGTCCGTGAGAAATATGCCATCGATTTGGGCATTTTGCAAACGTTCGATGGCTCCCCCAACCAGCAAACCGTGAGTGGCCGCCAAATAGACTTTGCGAGCACCTGCGCTTCGCATCATGCTCGCGGCCCCACAAATGGAGCCACCGGTACTGATCATATCGTCAAAGATCAGGGCAATGCGCCCCTCGATTTTGCCGCCGATGACGTGGGCCTGCTTTGTCTTTTCCGCACTGCTGCGACGCTTGTCAATAATGGCCAGGGTGCCGCCGAGCCGCACCATGTGGGCCACCGCCCGCTTGATGCTCCCTTCGTCCGGACTGACGACGACCAGCTCATCGTCGCTGAAATTCATCGCCTTAATATGGTCGTCGATGACCGGGGCTGCGTAAAGATGGTCTACCGGAATGTCAAAAAAGCCCTGGATTTGGGCAGCGTGCAGATCCATCGCCAATACACGGCTGGTACCTGCCCGAGTGATCATATTTGCTACCAGCTTGGCCGTGATGGGCACGCGGCCTTCGTCCTTGCGATCCTGGCGTGCATAGCCAAAATAGGGCATGACCGCCGTGATGCGATCGGCACTTGCCCGCATGCAACTGTCGACCATGACCAAGAGTTCAATGAGGTTATCGTTCACCGGCGGGCAGGTCGGCTGAATGATAAACACGTCGCGGCCGCGAATGTCCTCGTCGATTTTGCAGGAAATTTCTCCGTCGGGATAATTGCCAACAATGGCTCGCCCTACGGGAAGACCGAGGTAATCGCAGACCTTTCTGGCCAGTTCGGGGTGTGCTCGGCCGGTAAATATCTTCAAATCATCCATTTTTTCAAACCTCGGCGGTCCCGGCCCGTGAAATACGAAAAACAAGAGCGAAATCAATCTTTACATGAAAGCCAAGGCGATGCCAGGGGGTAGTGGAGAGAATTCCGTTGCCTTTTTTCCACGCTCTTGGTAGGGTGTAGGATGTCAAACTCCGAGAATCCCTGGTGAATAATCTCCCTTGAAATCAAAAGATTCGCAGCAAGGTAGGAGAATCGAATCAATGTGTACCTCATTGCGTCCCACGCGCCGAACATGGAGTTCTGTCTTATTTGCTCTCTTGGTGGCGACCGTTCCGGGTCCAGTTTCCGCGCAGCTCCACCCCGATGCCCCCCCGGTGACCTATGAAGTTCAAATCGACGGCGAGAGCTTTCTGGTCGAGGGGAGCCAGCGGCCTATCAAGGTCGAAAGCAAGCTGAAGAAGGGAACGACCTACACGCTGGCCCTGCGCGTGGCGATGACTCAACCCCTGCGACTCAATTCCGTGCAAATGGAATACGGCATGTGGGCCACGGTCACTGACAACAAGCGTAAGGATTTGCGAATTGCGCAAATCGATCACGAACTTAAGTTTAGATTTACAATCATGGATTTGGGCAATGTCCTGAATGCGGAGCAGCAGGACAAATTGCTGAAAACGCTTGCCGAGGATGCGGTCAAGCGATTCACGGAGCGCAAGGCGACCGATCTGAAGCCGACAAAACCCAAAGCCCAAAAATTCGGCCCCTCTGACGGAAGGTGGCTGAGGATCAACTACAACGATTCCGAAGGAGTGTTGCGAACCTGCATGATTTTCGTACTTTCGGGGGAGAAGTATACCGTGAGTGCGGTGGCCGAGTTCCGAGACGTCGACAAGGAGGATGTAGGCTCTTGGGTGATGAGTGCCTTGGGATCGATTCGGCCACTGGAGTAGGAGGCCCTCCCCCCCGGCATTGACACAGCACCTCTACCGACTAGAATGACAAGTTTCCCTCATCGGTGATTTATCGCCGGGGTCGTCCACTATTTCCGTATATCGCCTACTCTCTCGTAGAGGGGTTTGGAGCATCCTGAGTTGGAAGACGCGATTCAAAAAGCTGATATCCTCATTGAAGCCCTCACGTGGATTCGGCAGTTCCGCGGCAAGGTCACGGTCATCAAGCTCGGCGGCAGCGTGATGGAAGACCCTCGGTCGATGACCCACCTGTTGCTGGACATTATCTTCATGGAGACGGTTGGCATGCGACCCGTGCTGGTCCACGGTGGCGGGGCGGCCATCAGCCGCGCAATGGCCGACGCTGGCCTGGAGCCTCGCTTTGTCCAAGGACGACGCTACACCGACGACGCCACGCTGGCGATTGTCGAGCGGGTTCTGGCGGGCGAAATCAACGAGGGGCTCGCTCGCGAAATTCAGGGATATGGCGGAAAGGCCCAATCGTTGAACTTCCGCACGACCAACGTACTCTTTGGTGAACGGTTGACGCTCGACGGTACCGACGGCCAGCCGATCGATCTGGGCCACGTCGGCACGGTAACCTCGGCCGACGGCGAGATCATCCGCCGGCTCTGTGAGGTTGGTGTCGTGCCGGTCATTCCCTCCATGTGCATTGATGCCAAGGGGCAGAAGCTGAACGTCAATGCCGACACGGCCGCCACGGCCGTCGCCCAGGCCCTGCAAGCCGAAAAGATGGTCTACCTCAGCGATGTCAACGGCGTCCGTCTCGACAAGAACGATCCTGACTCCCTGATAAACTCGCTCACGGAACAACAGGCCCATGAGTTGATTTCCAGCGGAGCGATCGACTCGGGCATGATTCCCAAGGTGCAAGCATGTCTCGATATTCTTGATCGGGGTGTCCGCAAGGTCCACATTATCGATGGCCGCATGCGGCATGCACTCCTACTGGAGGTGTTTACCAGCAAAGGCATTGGCACGGAAATTATTAAGAACGGAAAACTGTAAAGCCCATGTTCCCGCGAGTCCAATTTATCAAGAACGGAGAATCTCGGTGACTTCATCCGCGTTGAGTTCCATGGACGTACTCAAGCTGTTCCAGCAGTATGTCATTCCCAACTACGGCCGCTATCCGATTGCCCTGACGCACGGCGAGGGTTCGTATGTTTGGGATGCCGAGGGGAACCGCTATCTCGACCTTTTCCCTGGCTGGGGATGCGGGCTTTTGGGCCATTGCCCCGGCCCGGTCGTCGAGGCCGTCCGCGAGCAGTTGGGCCGCCTGATCCATGTGCCAAACTCCTGGTACACCGAGGTTCAGGGGCAGTGGGCGAAAGCCTTGTCGGAACGGAGTTTCGGCGGTCAGGCTTTTTTCTGCAACTCGGGAACCGAGGCGAACGAGGCGGCCATCAAACTCGTGCGGTTGCACAGCACTCCCAAGCATCGTTACAAGATCATCACGTTTGAAGGAAGCTTCCACGGCCGCACGCTCGGATCACTGACCGCGACGGCCCAGCCCAAGTATCACGAGGGCTTGGGGCCGCTGATGGCCGGTTTTGTCTATGCGCCGTTTGGCGACCTCGACGCCGTGGCCCGGCTGATCGACGACGAAACGGCCGCGATCATGATCGAGCCGATCCAGGGTGAAGGCGGGGTGCGGATTCCGCCCGACGGCTTCCTGGCCGGGTTGCGCAAGCTGGCCGACGAACGCGATCTGCTTCTGGTCTTTGACGAAGTGCAGACCGGCTTCGGCCGCACCGGTTACTGGTTCGGCTACCAGGCCGCTGGCGTGACACCCGACATCATGACCCTTTCCAAGGCATTGTGCGGCGGAATCGCCGGGGCGGCCATGCTCACGACTCCGCAGATTGCGCTGAGCCTGCGGCCAGGAATGCACGCAGCCACCTTCGGTGGTAATCCCATTGCTGCTCGCGCGGGAATTGCCGCCATCGAGATGATTGAAAAACAGAATCTGTTGGCGGCCGCTCTGCGTTTGGGAGAGATATTCCAACAGCGGCTTTCCGAACTGCAACAGCAGTGTGATCTGATTCGCGAGATCCGCATCCGCGGCGCGATGATCGGCATGGAACTGGCCATCGACGGAACATCGACGGTCAAGGCTTGCTTGGAACGAAAGCTGCTGATCAACTGTACCCATGGAACGGTGATCCGGTTGTTGCCGGCAATGACCCTCACCGAAGAACAAGCCCACCAGGGCTGCGACATCCTCGCCGAAGTCCTCAAAGCGCAGGCAACCGGCAGTTCGAGGTAAGAATCCATCATGCGACATCTGTTGACGTTAGCCGATCTGGCGACTGCTGAAATCGAGCGAATTTTCTCCATCACCGAAGATCTGAAAACCAAGTTGGCGCGGGGGCTCCGCGAGCCGCTGTTGCCCGGTAGGGTGATGGCCCTGCTCTTTGAAAAGCAATCGTTGCGGACCCGCGTGAGCTTTGAGGCGGCGATGGTCCATCTCGGCGGTAGTTCGCTCTTCCTCGGCCAGGACGTCGGTTTCGGCAGCCGCGAGAGCATCGCTGATTTCGGCCGCACGCTGAGCGAATATGTCGATGTGATCGTCCTGAGGGCCAATCTGCACATGACTGCCGTCGATCTGGCCGAGCATAGCAACTGCTCGGTTATCAATGGGCTAACCGACTTCGGTCATCCCTGCCAAGCCATGGCCGATTTGTACACGATCCGCGAGTTGGTCGGTGGCCGGCTTGAGGGGCGGACGATTGCCTGGATCGGCGACGCCAACAACGTGGCCCGCAGCCTCGCTTTAGGCTGCGGCAAGCTCGGCATCAAACTGGTCATGGCCGTACCCGAGAAGTATCAGTACAATGCAAAGTCGCTCGCCTGGATTCGTCAACAGGTGCCAGCCCTGAATCTGACGATTACAACCGACGCGATCGAGGCGGTTTGCGACGCCGTGGCGATCTACACCGATGTCTGGGCCAGCATGGGCCAGGAAGCCGAGCGAGAGACTCGCCGAGCCGATTTCGCTCCTTATCAAGTGAACGCCCGCTTGATGTCCCATGCGCAGAAAGGTGCTTTTTTCATGCACTGTTTGCCTGCCCGACGTGGCGAGGAAGTGACCGACGAGGTGATCGACGGTCCGCAAAGTGTTGTCGTGCAGCAGGCCGCCAATCGCATGCATGTGCAGAAGGGCATTTTAGCTTGGCTCCTGGGCACGCAAGGAGCTGCACTTCGAGAGTCAGGCAGCCGGGTTGCGGGGTTGGGAATTGCGGAGTAAGGAAAATACCATGCGTCACGATGGTCGCCAAGCGGACGAATTGCGCTCTCTGAAAATCAAACGCCGCTATACGCGGACCTCGCCGGGGAGTGTCTTGATCTCTGCCGGCAGCACAACCGTGCTCTGCTGTGCCGCGGTCGAAGCGGAGGTGCCTCCTTGGCTCAAGGGCAAGGGACGAGGCTGGTTGACGGCCGAGTATAGCATGTTGCCAGGCAGCACCAGCCCGCGCAAGCGGCGCGAGCGCGGCGCAAATCTTGACGGTCGGACGACGGAAATTCAGCGACTGATCGGCCGTAGCCTCCGCGCCGTGGTCGATTTGGAGGCCATCGGCGAGCGGACGGTGACCATCGATTGTGACGTGCTGGAAGCGGACGGCGGCACTCGCACACTGAGCATCACGGGCGGTTTCCTGGCCATGGTCGATGCCTTGCAGGCGGTCGCAAAGGATCTGCCCGCCGATGCGCGGCCGCTTCGCGATAGCCTAGCCGCAGTGAGTGTGGGCATGGTCGATGGCAAACCCTTGTTGGATCTCTGCTACCAAGAAGACTTTGCGGCGGAAGTCGATATGAACGTGGTGATGACCGGTTCCGGACGGTTTGTCGAGTTGCAGGGAACCGGCGAAGAGGCCACCTTCAGCGAGAAGGAATTGTCGGCCATGCTCGATTTAGCCCGTGGCGGCATTCGCGATTTGATC
>JANXQG010000120.1 GCA_025356915.1 Planctomycetota bacterium
CGAGTGCCACGCGGGTTTCCAAGGCCATACCACTGTTATATTGCCCGACGCGCCGTGCTGGCGAGCCATATCCCGTGTCAACCAGCAGTTCCAGTACGTCCGGCGGGGCCAATCCGAGTACTCCGTATCAGACCACTGGTCCGGTGACGCAGGCCGGCCGCACCGACTATGCGATGAACGGTGGATCGGTCTTTATTGCGCACGGCGCAGGTCCCACCAGCCTAACCGTTGCCGGAAGTTATTCGTGGCCCAACCTCAAGACTTCAGGATTCAACGGCATCGCCAGTATTCACAGCCAAGTCTCCGAGGCCATGATTACCGACACCAAGGAAACGACTTACCTCCTCGGCGAAAAGTATATGTCACCGGAGGGTTACGTCACGGGCAACGATCCGGGCGATCTGTTCAGCGCGATGTCGGGCGATGACGTCAGCCTGATTCGCTGGAGTAACACTACCCTGCTGCCGAGCATGGATCGCACGGCCAACAACAATCCTCCCGCGAACGCGACGCAGATCTTCGGAAGTTCGCACGGCGCCGGATGGGATGCGGCCTTTTGCGATGGCCACGTGCAGTTAATCGGCTGGGCGATTGACCCGACTACGCACCAATACATGGCCACGCGCAACGGCCACGAGGTGATCGATCCGACGAGGATTCCGAAGTAGTATTCTACCGCGAAGCGGTTATGGAGCGTGGGGCGTGGAGCACCTATTGTGGCCGGTCTCCTGACCGAACCAAGGAAAAAACGGGGTCGGGTCTCATTTCGGTTGCAACGTCGCTTGAGCCTTGCTAATCTGATGCGATGTCAAGGCGACCTCGCGTAGCAACTTGCGGGTAGGTGTACCATGCGCTCATTGGCACGTGGTGAGCGAGCGGAAAGCCGATGTCCAGGATCCATGTGTCGCCCTCGCGCGGTCATACGCGGCTTTTCCAGTATCCGGGAGTGCGATGAAGGTGCATGACCGCGACGATCAAGACGCGATCCGGCCTGATCTCGTAGAGAATCCCGTAGGGGAAGCGATTGACCAGGCAACATCGAACATCGTCTTCCAATACGCCGAACCACTCGGGATTTGCCACGATGCGCGCCACGGCCGCCTTGACCTTGCGGCGGAGACTGCTGCCCAGACCCTGCGACTGGGAATTGTACCATCGCGCCGCTTCGGCGAGTTCGAGCCTCGCTTCCGAGTGAAATACGGCCCTCATCCCAACTCTTCTTCCAGTTGGCGGAAGACTTCCTCAGCCGGAATACCCGACTCCGTTCCATCATCCAGTTCCTTGGCACGCCGTTTCGCGACTTCAATCCACTGCTTCGCGGCATCGGGCGACTCTTCTTCCTCCAGGCTCTCGATGAGCTTGTGGGCCAACACGGCGCGGGACTTTGCCGGCAGACCGAGCAGTTCCAGGGCAATTTCTCCCAAATCGGTACTCATGGCAGGATTTCCTGAATGGCGGACTATTGAAAGGGATATCGAGGGACACGTTACCTGGGATATCAAGGCCACTCGGCGGCATGGTTCACGAGTTTCGCCTACTCTTCGATGTCGTGGAACTCGGTTCGAGAGTGCGTCAGGGTGACCTTGTCCTCGACATAGGTTTCCGAAACCGTGCCGCGATAGACCTTCAGCACCTCCAGCACGGCCTTGGCATGTTGACGCGCCATCTTGGCATCTTGGGGCGAAAGTTGCACCGTACCCTTGTCCAGGGCCAGTTCAACCCAGGGGGTCAGTGCGTCCACGAAGGCGGCGAAGTCCAGCCCGCCGACGGCGGCCAACGGCCGATCGGTCGGCAGCGGTACGCCAGCGATCTTTGGTTCCGTCTCGCTGAGCAGGCGCAGCGTGTGCTTGCCGGAAAGCGAGAGCACGGCCACTTTCTCCGACAGCCCGGCATTGGGTAACACGCGGGTATCAACACCCCACTCCGCCGGCAAGGGATAACCATAGGCTGTGCCCTGACGAAGGCTGTAGGCGCGGGGGCGAGGAATCTTGAAATTTTTGGGAACCTCGCTCTTCTCGATCCCCTTCAGAACTTCGACGAAATCATCGGCCACGGAATAATACTCCGCAAAGGCCTGCTTGAGCTTGGCGGCATCCCTGACGCCGACGACGATCGCCGGCTCGATCATCGGCAGCGGCTGTTCCGTCGGCGGCAGGGCCTTGATGAACTGTAGGCTGGTGAGTTTGGCGTCGATCACCAGGCCGCCTTGGCCATCGGCCAAGCCGGGAATCAGCAAGGTCCGCGTGGCCTTATCGAGCCGGCCCAGCAGCGGCTTCACTTGGGCGAATACCTTGTCAAACTCGGCTCGCTCCTTGGCTTTCAATTGCGGCAGGCCATATTCCTCGACATAGCGGTAGCCGATGCCAACCCACTTCACCAGCAGGTCGTAGCCTTCGGGCGAGACCTTGCTCCGGCCGACTAGCACGGCGATGGGGTTGCCGCCGATGTGCTTGAGCAGATCCAACGGCTTGGAGGAATCCAACTCGGGATGCTCGCTCCAATCGTAGGCATAGCTTTCCAGACCGCTATCCGTGAGAAAGCCGATCGACGATGTGGCACCCACCTCGGGAATGAGCGTTTTGAGGTCCGCAGCCACGTCGGCCGCGTCTTTCGCGATTTCCTCGCGAAGCTTGTCTGGGACCGGCAGCGACGGCAAGAGGGTCTTGACGGTTCGCAACAGGTTATCGATGCCGCCCTTGGTCTGGCTGAAGTGCTGATTCAACGTCTTGCTCAGGTAGCTGACCGAGCAAATCCGCTTGTCGGCAAACTTGGCCACGGCAGCCAGTTCCGGCAGCGAACGCAGCGGCGTGCCGTTACCCAGCCGGGCTAGCACATCGGTCGAAGGACTGATCGCCAACAGCAGGTAATCGTCGCGCAGCCCCAACGAGATGACCAAGGTGGTCTTCTTCAAGTGTTCGATCAGCTTATCGCCGTCGTCCGGAGTCGCGGCCAGGGAGCGGATCTTTTCCACCACCCCCGGATCCCAAGGGGCCATTGCGCCGTCCAAGGTGAAAGTGAGGTACGAGTGGCCGCTGACGGTCATCCACTTCAGGCGGTTATTTAGCAAGGGTGGTGCCTGGGTCAGGACCAGCTTGAGGTTCAAATCAAGCTGATCCAACTGTTCCTTCGCCAGGGCTTGGTCTTTGACCTTGAAACCGATGACCAACTCGGGGAACTTGATGAGATCGACCCGGTCGACGAGTGCGCGGACGAAGGCACGCCCCTGGATTTCTTCCATGCGTGCTCCTCGTGCTTCTCCGCTAATGCCCGCCATGAAGGGACCACCGAAGAGTACGTCGCCGTAGACGCCTTGCATGAGTTCTATCGCCTGATTGAAGCCTGGTCCGCCGTAAACGAAAATTTCGGCGGAGAAAAGGTCCGCAAGGAAGGCCAGCGATTTTTTGACTTCCGGATCGCGACGGGCGGCCTCGAATTTGCCGATAGGCGAATCGGAACTGACGGCCTGAATTTGATAGAGGCCAAGGCCCATTTGCACATACGGCAAGGCTTTGAGTTTCGCGAAGGCCTTGCTGTTGACAATAGCGTCGAGTTGCTCTTGGTTGCGGAGCATGACCGAGTAGAAAGCGGCGTCGGCCGGCACGATATCCAAAGACGGTACCGGCTTGGCGGCCAGCGCAGGTGCTTGCACCGTCGCGGCCAGTAGGAACGCGACAACCGCCAACAGGCCGCTTCGTAGAACGGAATTCATTCCGTTACCCTTGAGCATGTTCATCGTGGAGTCTCCTGAAAAAATGGAAAAGAGGCTATCGCCCCCCAAATGTGGATTATAACAGACGGCATTTTGCCCCGCAATCGGCTCGGGTGCTCTACAGGAGAACTGAAAAGTCCAAGCGATCGGGGGAGACACAGGTGGATACAATTCGACTACCACGACGAGGAATACGGGCAATACCAATATTGATGTGCAGGTAGGCGCGGGAGCTGGCGGCACGATTCCTATCAGTACTCAGAAATTTGCGACGACCACGTTCGTGTA
>JANXQG010000232.1 GCA_025356915.1 Planctomycetota bacterium
GGGAAGCACTTTATTCGCTTATCCGGCAGAACGAAGATTTAGCTGCGATTCAAGCGGGTGTTGCGGACATGAACGCGAGTCGTGTTCGGCCAATCCGCGAAGTCGATGCCGAAATTCGTAATAGGCTTGGTTTTTCGTGCCAGCAATGAGCTACCAAGTCGTTAACCACCATCGCGACTGGCCGAATCGCCCAGAGGAACCGCATTTTGCTCCGATGCCGCGGGCGCACCTGCATCGTGATTTGTCCTTCCCCGAGCTTCGATGATGAACTTCGATAGGATAATCAGGAGCATCACCAGGAGATAGACCCGCAGGAGATATAGGGCTACGGTCACGGTACGGGTGGTTTTGATGCGTGGCATGGTATTTACGAGTACATCAGGCTTTCCAGCCTGACCTTGTCCAGTTCATTATCAGACATGGAAAGCCTGACCTACTGGGTGGGGGATTGTTATTTTTACTGCAAGGCCGCTCGGGCAACGAGGCCTTTCATGATATCTTTGAAATGGATCACGCCCAGCAGGTGATCCCCACGATCGACGACGGGAATCATCCGATAATGGTACTTGGCGAACAACTCTTCGAGATCCTCGCGAACGTCGTCCGACTCGGCCGCCACGACCGGCGCAACCATGACCTCGCTCAGCGGCAGGGCATCGTCGGACAAGATTAGCTCGCGGAGATCGACTACGCCTTGCAATAATCGGTCCGGTTCGCCCACGACGTAGACATACGAAATCATATCGTGGTCGTAGTTTGAAGTGCGGAGCCGGTCGATCGTCTGACGTACGGTGTCGTTCCTGCCAGCCGTCACGTACTGCGATGACATCAATGCCTGGGCAGTCACTTCGCGCTGCGAGAGAATGCCCTCGATACGATGGGCCTGATCGGACGGGAGCAGCGGTAAAAGCTGCATCTTATCGTCGTGCGGCAAGACCGAGAAGAGGTCGGCCAATTGAGGTATCGACATCTCGCCGAGGATGGTGCGAGCCCGCTCTTTTCGCAGGTTCGAGATGATCTGCCGCTGGGCACGCGGCTCGGCCTCCATGAGCGTCTCAGCCGCTTTTTCCGAATCCAACACCGAGAAGACGGCCTGTTGCTCCTTTTCAGAAAGCTCCTCCAAGGCGTCGGCCAAGTCCTCGCTGGGCAGCTCGTGGATTTGCGACCGCGTGACGCTGAGCGAAACGCGATCAGTGGCCGCCACGTCTTCCAGCGAGAGCGGTTGCACGTACTTCCAGGAAATGAACACATCCTTCAAAATATGAAAACGGCCCAGGCCCCAGCGCCGCAAAAAACCGTTGAAAGAAATATCGACGTGTACCAACACCATGCGGCCCTTCGACTCCAGCAGATGGATGTCGTTGACCACTTCGGTCCGCCGACCGTCCATGTCGAGGATTGTCTTGCCCATCAGATGTTCGTCGAGCATGAGCCAGCCGACCTGGTCGACGAAAGGCGGGTATTGTTCACCACTTTCCGGTGGCTGAACGAATATGGCGTCGGCATCGATCTTGATCAGGCGACTGAAGGGAATGAACTCGGTCGGCTTGCCCCAGCCATGTGCGAGGTATAGGCCAACGGCCTCGGGATAGGTTTCGCCGAGCCGGAAGACGATGTCTGTCAGTTTCCCCAGGCGATGGCTGATACCACCCTGACACACGGGCCGGCCCACCAACTGCGAGTAATAATGGAAGCGGAAGTCTTTTCCGGCGGCGGTCAAGTCGGGATGAGGACTTGCGGGCGGATTGGTTGGCGTTGACATGGCGGCACCTTGCGACCCTAAAAACACGTTCTCAGCCGAAAAGTTGGAAAACAGCGTAGATTGTGGATACGATGATCACAAACAGAACGATTCCCCAGTTGGCGATGTTTTCCCAAAGCGTGTTGACGTACTCGCCCATCAGTTGCTTATCGTTCAACAGCAAGATGAGGAAGGTCAACGCGGCAGGCAGCAGCGTGACGGCTACGACTTGAACGAACTTGGTAATCTGATCCTGAACTTCCGTGGTCGAGACCAAGACCACCAGGCCAGCCGAGACCAACATGCCCAGGTAAACCACATAGAACCAGGGTGCCTCGCGGACGCTCTTGTTCAGCGAGTGAGCCCAGCCGCAGACCTCTCCCACGGCCCAGCTCGTGGAGAGCGAAATACAGAGTGCACCCAGCAAACCGGCGTCAAATAGGCCGATGGCAAACAGCACCTTTGCCCATTGGCCCAAATGTTCATTGGGCATGATCGCTGGGTTGGCCATGGCCTTGGCCGTTTCGGCGGCCGAATCGACGGCGATTGCCCCGCCGGGATGGTTATAAAACAGAGCGGCCGTGGCAATGATGATGAATGCCGCCACGATACAGGTCACCAGCGATCCGATGAACGTGTCGATCTTGCCGTAGTGGATATCGCGGACATCCATGCCCTTGTCAACTACGGCCGATTGCTGGAAAAAAATCTGCCAGGGGGTAATCGTTGTGCCGATATTCGCCATGA
>JANXQG010000252.1 GCA_025356915.1 Planctomycetota bacterium
GTAGCCTGGGGGCGGCAGGGTCGGCTGGGAATTCGGCGGATTCACTTCAAATCTGCTCGGGGCATAAGCGCCCGGCGGAAATCGCGGGCTAGGATTTGGATACGCCGTCGGCGGCAATTGCGGAGAAGGGATGCTTGGCGAATCGTTGGGAAGCGGCGGCGCCAAGACCGACGAATCGACCGTCCCTGGTGAAGCAGGCCACGTTCCCGGTGGTGCATACGTGGACGGGATAGGATCCGAGACTGATGCCGGTGGCGAGGAAATCGTTGATGCCGGCGGAGGATACGTACCCGGTGGGATATACGTGGGCGAGACAGGAGCCGAGGGGGACCCGTAGGGCGTGGAAGTAATGGGAATACGATACCCCGACGGCGGGGAGGATGGATAGTAGCCGGGCTGGCTGCCTGAATTCCTGGCTACCGAAATTGGCGTACCGTGGATCGAGTCCTCTTCCGCACCCAATTCCTTCAGCTTTGCCATCGCGGTTTCCCGTTGGGCCTGAAGTCGCTGGACAGCCTGCTCCGCCGTTTTGCCGCTAGCTTGGATTTCATGGACCAAGCGGATTGCTTTCGGTTGTACCCGGACCCGCTGTGTCCCCGTGGCGACGATTGTGCCAGGGACATTCTGGGCCCAGGCCGTGGCGGTCAGAAACATGCACCCCAGTGCTGCGACCACCAAGCAGATAATCTTTCGATTCATGGCGAATCCTCCGAGTAACGAGAAATTTATTATCCCTGATTTTAGTCCCCTGCCGCAGGGCCGTAAATCCCAGAATAATTCAAGGCAAGACCCTCATTTCGATTCCGCTCCCAGTTTCGTCGTATCGACGTACATATATTCGCCGCCGCTCTGTTGGGCAAGTTTCCCCATCCAACCCCGGCCGCCACGTTGCGGCCCGTCGCCGAACTGGACCGTATGGAAAATGATACCCGGCCCGATGCGATCGATGCGGGCCAACTGCTGGGCACCGAGTTGCGGATTATCGCCGTCGGTCATGATGAAAATGACGTCGGGCCGCATACGAATGGCCAGCGATAAGGCGGCTTCGTGATCGGTTCCGCCGTCTGCCGCGATCGTGCTGAGGAACTTCTTGACCTCCGCCCGATTGGCATCGGTGCCGAAAGCCAACTGGCCGCCAGGCCCCGCTGGATTGAACGCTTTGGGCCGTTCGTTGTAGACCACGAGTTGGAACTGGTGAACATCATCGATGTTTTCGATACTGGCCAGGATTTCAGCCTTGGCGGCGGCCATTAATTTACCGTCGGTGCTGCCGGACCGGTCCAGAACGTAGACGAACTTCGATCCCTCGGCATTTACCCCAAACAGGGAAACCTGGGCCTTCTCACCGGGTGATCCCAGCAACAATTTGCCACCGGAGCGCCCATTTTCCGGATCGGCCGCCTGAGCCTTCAAGCCGACCAACGACGCGGCCATTGCCAAGGACAGCAGTATTTGAAAAAACCGGCAGAGCAACATGATCGCACCTCCAAGCGTCGATGGTTTAAGGAATTGCGCTATAAGAACGGGTTCGACAACCGACTCTCACGACCCCGTCATACTAGAACAAGTTTGGCGGTTGGCCTACGCAGGCAATGGTAGTATGCCTATAATGGTACTGTTTGTTTCTTCCTGGAGTCTGAATCTTGCGGATTGTCAAGTATCCTCATCCCACATTGTATCATAAGTCCCGGCCGCTCAAACGGGTCGATGCCGAACTGCGCAAGGCCATCGCCGAGATGTTTGAACTGATGTACGAGTACAGTGGCATCGGGCTGGCCGCCAATCAGGTCGATCTGCCGTACCGTGTTTTCATCCTCAACATCACGGGCGACGCGGCTGCCAAGGATCAGGAGCATGTCCTGATCAACCCCACGATTCTCAAGTTCAGCGGCAACGTCGAAGTTGAGGAAGGCTGCCTCAGCTTTCCCGAAATCTACGCTCCCGTGCGACGCTCCGAGCATATCGTCGCGGTAGCCTACAACCTCGCCGGCGAGGAGAAACAGTACGAGGTCGATGGTCTGTTCGCCCGGGCATTTCAACACGAGAACGACCATCTCGACGGCAAACTCTTCGTCGACCGTCTAAGCCCCAGCCACCTGTTGAACATCAAGGAGGACCTGCTCGCGTTGGTAGACGAGTTCTCCGGTGATCGGCAGCGAGGAGTAATGCCTGACGACGGACAGATCTTGGCCCGGCTGGCCGAGTTGGAACGGCTGCGAACGTGAGGAGGGAAATGAAAATTGAAAATTGAAAATTGACGCGGGTATTCTGCACCCAGTTTCCAGTACCCAGCCCCCAATCCCAATCCCCAATCCCCAATCCCAGCCTCTTCCTCTCCCATGCGTTTAATCATGATGGGCACGGGGCCATTCGCCGTGCCAATGTTCCAGCAGTTGTACGAAGCACGGCACGATGTGGCATTGCTGGTCACGCGACCGTTGCGCATTCATCGCGGGAAGGAAGTCGAACCGGCCAGCGCGATGCGCGATATTGCCCATGAACACGCCACGCCAATTTACGACCCAGAAAATATTAACACTTTGGAGGCCGAGCAACACTTGACCGGCGTCGGGCCCGATCTGCTGGTGGTTTGCGATTATGGTCAAATCCTCGCGCCCCAGACGCTTTCCACGGCCCGTCTGGGAGGAATCAATCTCCATGGTTCGCTGTTGCCGAAGTATCGCGGCGCGGCGCCGATTAATTGGGCCTTGTTCAACGGTGATACCGAGACGGGTGTTACCGTGATCCACATGACACCCAAGGTCGATGCCGGCCCCTGCATCGCTCAGGCGATCACGATGATCGATCCGGAAGAAACGGCCGTCGAGTTGGAAGCAACGCTTGCCGAATCAGGCGGCTGGCTGGTACGGAGGACGATCGACGCCCTGGTCGAGGGGCGTCTGGAAGCATTGCCGCAGAATCAGGCCCTGGCATCGAAAGCGCCACGGCTCAAGAAGACCGACGGGGTCATCGACTGGGCTCGGCCGGCATTGAGCATCAAGAACCAGATTCGCGCACTGGAGCCGTGGCCGCGGACCTATACCTTTTGGCATCGCGCGCAGGGCATGCCGGTCCGCATGATTCTCGGCCCAGTCGATGTCGTCGATTTGCCCGGAGGCAACAGGCACACTCAAGGTATCGTTCACCTCGATGCCGAACCCGCACCAGGAACGGTCCTTGAAGCGGCCGGCGACCGACTGGTGATCGCCGCTGGGCAGGGGGCAGTTGCCCCGCGGACCGTACAGCTTGCCGGAAAGCGTTTCATGAGTATTGCCGAGCTATTGCGAGGGCACAAGATCCAGCCAGGGGAGCGATTCGGGCCGGAGTAGGGGGGTTGTTTGTCCCACCAACTAGCCTCAATCTCTAAGTAGCACCTGCGGTGCGGCGTTGAACGCGTTGAGCAATGCGCGGTAGCAACTCCCGCATACCGATCTTCAAGTCGTACTGCGATTGAAGATTCATCCAGAACTCGGGCGTGTTACCAAAATAGAGAGCCAGTCGCAGGGCGGTATCCGTCGTGATACCTCGCCGCGCATGAATGATGTCTCCAATCCGCGTAACGGGCACATCCAGATCCCGTGCCAATCGGTTCTGGCTGATGCCCAACGGTTCCATGAACTCCTCGCGCAAGACTTCCCCAGGCGGAATGGGTGCTAGTTTCATCGACACGTTATCTCCCATCACCGGTTAATGATAGTCCACAATTTCTACGTTGAAAGCGTCGTTACCTCGCCACACAAAGCAAATCCGCCATTTCTCATTGATGCGAATGCTGTGTTGTCCCGAGCGATCACCGTGTAGGGATTCCAATCGGTTGCCGGGCGGCACCCGAAGATCGTCCAATCTCACCGCAGCGTTGAGGACGGCCAGTTTTCGTCTGGCAACGCGCTCGAATACCCGGAAACGGCCAACCGCATGATCCTCGAAAAGGCGTCCAGTATCGTGACAACGAAAATTTCTGATCATTTTGTACCGTTTCCCGTATACCGTATTTCATTATAGCATTTCCGCGACTTCCGTCAAGGCGTTTCGGCGTGGTCAGAAGCCCTGTCGGGAGTAAATGTTGAGTTGCGGTTCCACGATGACCTGCACGACAAGGCGATCCCCATTCCCGACGAGGTCATTAACCAACGAAAGATTTGGCGAGAGAATGGCGAATTGTGCCGGCAGGCCGACGAGCCGTTGCATCTGGCCGAAATTGGCAAGTCCACAGGGGTTCGGGACTTGTCGGGTGTGGCTCACCACATGTGGCGGGCCGAGAAGGCCGGCGTCGTGCGGAAGGTCGGCTGGGTCAAGGGGTGGTTGGGGATGTTGAAGGTCGCGTTCGCTGTCAGCCGCTTTCGACCACGCTTCGCAGTCCGCGGGCAATCAGCACGGCTCGAGGGACACGAAGCTTCTTGGCAAGCCGATCCGTTTCGGCCAATAGACCAGCCTCCACCGTGACGCTGATCGTCTTCGAGCCCGCGCCGATCCGGGGCCGACCGCGTTTGCGGGCGCGCTCGAATCGTGCTTGCTCCTCGGGTGTCGCGGGCCTGAAACTGTCGCCGATGCCCTCCTGGTCGAACTCTTTGGTGGCCGCCCGCAATTCGGCGGTGGTCATCTTCCAGTAGGCTTTCGATACGGGTGTTTTGGCCCGCCTGCGTGTGTTTGATGTGTCCATGCTCCGCAATGTGCTCGACGTTCCACTCGTTCCATCGGAATTCCACGCGTATCCTCTCTCGTCTATTTTACCATATAGGAAAATGTGCGGACAAGCCCGAAACGATATATTCCGACTCAGCACCCAGCAACCCCTCGGGTATGCCCGGCGACAAATCCGGTAGTCTACCAAATTTCCGCCAAGAGCCGTTACAAAGTGGGGGTGCGACAGTAGGGGGGGTACTCACCCCACCAACTAGCGCGCAGCTTCAGCCTCTTATGGGTTGCCTCCTTCTGTTTCTTCGTCAGCGATTGCCGTGGCGAAGCGATCGTCCTGGCAAATGGCCGCAAACTCCTCGGAAAAAACAGGCGGCGGATTGGTGGGAGGCCAGAACTCCTCGGCCCTCACCCGGCGAATGACATCCGTCGCCGTCTGGTCGGCGTCGTCAAAATCTGCCTGCGTCCATCCGGCCGCCAAGTGCCCTACGGCACTGATGTCCTTGGGAAGGTTGATGTAGGCCAACTCCACGGGGCCTTCGATCCCGATGCCCGCGACCAGGTGACGGTATAAGGGGAGTTGCAAATCGATCCACTCGCCGCTCTTTTTGCGGTGCGCCTTTTCCGGCGACTTCGCCCCGTCGGAGGTCTTGTAGTCAAAGATCATGCGTTTGCCGGTACTCTCCTGTACGTCGATCCGGTCGATCCGGCCGCGGAGGAACATCGGTTGGCCGTCGACGTCAAGGGACGCCTTGCCTTCCGTCGGGCTGACCTCAACATGTTCGATTCGCCAGCCCTGGGCTGCCCAAGCGGCCTGCCACTGGGCCAGGGCAGCAAGCCGCCGCCGAAGCTGCTCGACTTGCACGAGAATCGACGGCATGGGCGACTTGCCGAAGTGCGAGCGCACGACCGCAGCCAGTTGTGCTTCGAGATACTTGCCAATAACGTCCGCCTTGCCCGCGGCAACCTCCGGATCCTTTCCCAGAGTATGCAGCACCTCATGGGCGAGCGAGCCGAAGGCTGCCCCATCCAACTCTTGGGCCGAGTCGTCCAGGCTCTCTAACTTTAGTACGTGCCGCAGGTAATATCGATACGGGCAGCCGAGGTAATCCTTGAATTCCGTAACTCGCATCGACGCGATCGGCGCGGCCAGCCGTTTTGGCCGAGGTACTTCCAGTCGAGACTGCTCCTGCCCGGCTTGCAGCTTGCCCAGAATGATTGCACCTGCCAACGAGGCTGGCTCAGCGGAGAAGAAAGCCATCACCCGCTTGGCCATCGTGGGATCGTCGCAAGTGAACAGCAGCCGGCTTGGTAGCAAAGGGTCGCCGTCCGCACTTCGCCGCCCGGCAATCAGGCGGAGATACTCCTTCGATGCCGCGAGGACCGACAGCGTGTAGGCATCGCGGGCGTAACGGCGGTCGTTGTCTTCAATATCCAGCTCGCGACGAAGCTGGTTCGGCAAGAACAGATCCGAATTGAGTGAGGCCGGCACGTTTCCTTCGTTGAAACCGGTGACGACCAAGGCAGGTGCGTCATCCAAGGCCAACTCCAGCCAGCCCAGAATCTCGATGGCGCCATGGTCCGGCGGCGGTGGGATCGTCTCCCCGTCGACTTGCCGGAGCACCAACCGCATGACCTCGGTGCTCTGGAGCGACGGCATCAACTCGGCAGGGACTTGCCGATACTCATCGAGCACCTCGCGGATCTTGTTGCAGGAGGCGAGGACCGTGCGGTCAGGCTCGATGTCGGTGTTCAGCGGTGCGTGGCCAAAGACTTTGACGACGAGTTCGAGGATGGGCTGGGTCCACTCGGCTAGCAGGCGAGGCTTGTCGCGCAGTTCGCGGCATAGACTTTCGATTGCCTGGTAGGCTGTATATCGAACCGGAAGAGCCGAAAAGCCATCCAGCGTGTGGGGTAAATGTTCGGCGCGGTAGCGGTCGATCTCGCTTAGCCAGTCCCCTGTAATTCCCTGGGCAGCAAGCCAGTCGTTGACCCAAGGATGCCGCAGCAGGGCGGCAAAGGCCGA
>JANXQG010000264.1 GCA_025356915.1 Planctomycetota bacterium
GCGCTTCATGGGCCTGGTGGAGAACCTGGCGGTCGTGCACAGTGCGTTGCGTGGGCACAAGAAGGGGGAGCAGCTTGACGTACAGCACTTGTTGAACGTCCTGGACGCCTCTTCGGACGACATTGTGTGGGCCGAGGCTCAAATGCGTGGGCCCGAGGACGAATTCAAGCACGGCCCGTTTACCATCGTGCTCACCACCAATGCGGATGACCACCTGGAGGATGCCATCCAGACGCTGGATAAGGCAACGGCGGCCATCCAGAAACGTTTCCCCCAGGTGCTCTACGGGCGTGTGCTGATACGGAAGGACGTGAATGGGTCGACCGCTGGTGTCTACATGGCTGCCCGGGATATCGTCATCCTGAGCTTGTACGCCACCCCACGTAGAAACAGCGTACAGACGCTCATCCACGAGTTTGGGCACCGTTACTACGACCGCTTTCTACCAGGGGACATGAAGGGACGTTTCAACGAACTCCACAACGTCGGTGACGTCGTGAAAAAGCGTTGGAACCTCAATGATCGCATGGAGTTTGCGCGGGAATGGGTCGACCGGAAGATCCGCTTTCGTGACGACGACGATAGCGGCCCCATCACGTTGTCCGATGATGCCAACGACTACTTTCGTAACTACGACCGTGCCGACTTCAAGGAGAAGGTCATCCCGTTGGTTCGTCGCTGGGAAGCTGGCGAGGACGTCATGGATGAACTCCTGGAGATGTTGGCCCAAGCGTGGTACAGCGCCAACCTGACGGTCGTCCTACGCTACGACGAGTACGGCAAGGACATCCTGCATCCACTGTACGCGTCGGAGTACGGTGCCACATCCGAACAGGAGAACTTCGCCGAGTGTTTCCTCGCGTTCGTGACTGGCGCAGAGCTACCGGAGGGGTTGCAACGCTTTATGGCCAACCTCCCTTGACATCCTACGTTGGCTGCGCTAGGTTGCAGGCATGATGACCCCCAAAGAAGTTGCAGAGATCCAGAGCTACCTAGCCCGCATCGAAGTCAGTGGATTCACGCTCCAAATTGGAAGCGCGTTCACGCTGCGACCGAAGCCCGAGACTCGGGAGGAGCACGGATTCTCCGAGAATGCGGTGTGGTATTTCCGATCGCTTGAAGAAGCGGTGGGATGGGTCGACGGGTTCGACATGGGCGCAACGTCGGTCGGGCTGCGCCGAGCCCCGGCATCGAAGAAGAATAGGAAGAAGCCGTGAAGATGCCAACGAGTTGTTTCGAGTGCGGCAACGAGCGTGGCGTAGGTATCCCTACGTGGCCGTGTCCTCATGTGAAGTTTGACGTGATCGTGGCTGACCCCCCCCCCTGGCCGTATGACAGCCCGCGCGCTCTCGTCGGAAACGGTGGGCGCGGCAGTGACGGCGGGAAGGCCGCTGCGATCATACAGGCCGACGTGTCCCAGCACTACGATACGATGACTATCGAGCAGATCAAGGCACTTCGTGTCGCCGAAGTATCGGAGAAAAACGCGCTGTTGTTTCTCTGGACGACCAATCCTTTCCTGGCCGACGGTACCGCCGTGGATGTGGCCCGCGCATGGGGATACACGCCAAAGACGGTCTTGACGTGGGCCAAGGTGCAATCGGACGGGGCTACCCCGTCGATGAAGACAGGGCATTGGTTCCGCAGTGCCTCCGAGCACATCATTTTCGCGGTACGCGGCAAGGTTCGCCGCCCGGTTGGATTTGAGGCAATGCCGACGTGGCGCCCGCATCGCCGTCTACCTCACTCAGTGAAGCCCGATCTATTTCACGAGATCGCGGAGAAGACCGTTCCCGATGGGCGCTACTTGGAGATGTTCGCGCGGCGTCCGCCGCGATCGGACCGCTGGGCTGTTTGGGGTAACGAACTGCCCGAAGGTCCCGGCGTATTCCAATTCCCCTGGGTGAAGCCGTGAAGCCGACCTACGTTTTCCCTACCGTCAAAGCAGCGATGAAGTTCCGCGCGATGATGGCCGCGTGGGATTGCGTGCTGATCGTGCGTCGACGGTATCGCACGGTATCGATTCACCACGCGATCTACGCGTCTATCCGAGATCATGGCTACGTCCTCGGCGCGGCGGACGCGCTGAGCGGGGTGGCGCGATGAAACCGACCTACGTTTTCCCCACCGTAGAGGCAGCAAAGCGTTTCCGCGCGATGATGGTCGCGTGGAACAGCATGCTGATCGTGCGTCGCACGGGGCGCACGGTACGGGTAGGCCATGTCTCTCAGCGTGACGGCTACCTACTCGGCGTGTCGGACCACTGCTACGCGCTTGGCGCGTCGGGTGCGCTCGGCGGGGAGGAGCGATGAGCGGGCTTACTGGGTGGTCCGAGTGCACCACGTGCAGCAAGTGGATCCCGGACGATGACGCGTGCCCAGCGTGTCTGCGCGCACGCATCGAGGCGGAGACGATCGCCGCGGTGGTGGCGCGACTGCGTGCCATGGCCGAGCACTACATCGACGTGACGGGTGAAGATGCATTGAACCGCGAGGCTGGCATCTTCGAGCGCGGCGACTGGAGGCAGCAGTGAGCCGTAATGCAGATGGCGGGTGTTCGACGTGCGATTACTCGACAATGAATGGAGGTGACGTCGGGTGCCGCCTGGAGCCACACCAGCATCCCACGAAGCATGCCACGATCATTCAGTGGCTGGTAAGCAACGTCGACCGCACGATGATGGACCCCATGTGGCCGTGCCCTGGTTGGGAAATTGCGGACGAAATAGCGGCCCGTCGATACAAGGATAGGCCGAAATGAAAGATCACGGCATCACGGAGCGCACACCGATGGTCCGCGCGCTGCTCGACGGGAGGAAAACCCAGACGCGGCGCCAGGTGAACATGAGCGACGTGGGCTTCATCGGCGGGCGCGAGGACGATCGCGACGATCCCGGACTGTGGGGCTTCGCCGACCAGCACGGGTGCTGGCACGTGCTCGACCAGAGCAAGCCAGCGTGGACAGGCCGCGGCGTACCGCACGAGTCCTACCGCATCGAGGCCCCCCACGGCCCCGTAGGCCGCCGGCTGTGGGTGCGGGAGACGTGGCACCACTGCCCGCACTGCGAGTTTAGTACGGCCTATCGCGCGGGCGGTTGGATGGTCGACGCCAACGATCACAACGACACGGATGAGCGCCCGCTCAACCCGAAGTGTGCCGCGCACGGCTGGCGTCCACCTCTCCACATGCCGCGTTACGTGAGTCGCATCACGCTGGAAGTGACCAGCGTGCGCCTGGAGAGGGTGCAGCAGATCACGGAGAAGGACGCCAAGGCTGAAGGGGTAGACGCAGAAGCCGATCCGGACGATGTGATTCACGAGGGCGCGGACAGCGGAATGGGACACGGGTACGCTTCGCCGCGCTCTTACACGGCGTCCTACGCGAAGCTCTGGGATGCCAGCTACGGCGCGGGGTCGTGGGCTGCGTCGCCTTGGGTGTGGGTGTACGAATTTCGGAGGGTGGCATGAGCATCGACGACGTACTGGCGGAAACTTGGACGGCTGAGGACGACCAGATCCTACTGAACGTAGATTACACGATCGGTGACTTCAGTAATGGCGTCGTGAACCCTGTACACGCCGAACGCGCGCGGCAAGCGGCGCTTGGGCATCTGGCGCTCAAGTTGTTGGCTCAGGCGTCGAATGACGGCGTTTTTGACGCTGGCCATGCAGCCGCACTCGACGCCATCGTCCGCGAGCTACGCAAGGAAGCGTGACGGCACATAGATGACATGCACACATACATTCGTACAATCAACGACTTTCACTGGGGTAGTGGTGCCCGCGCCGGGTACCGCATGTATCTTCTGCGAATTGGCGCAGTTGCGGGAAGAGTTGTCCGCGCTGGAGGCCACGGAGAAGGAGTTGACGCGAGTGCTCCGATTGGCCGATTCGTTGTCCGATGAGCGCGATGCGCTGCAGCGGGCACTGGACAAGCACGAGGAGGCGTCGCGGTCCGTGGCCGGCGAGGTCGCGATGGCGCGTGACGTGGAGCACTATGTCGGCATGCACGCGGCGCAGATGCCGGACACGCTTCATTTGTTTGCATCTGCGCTTATGCGTCTGGATGCGCCGAACTGGGTTGAAGACATAGG
>JANXQG010000281.1 GCA_025356915.1 Planctomycetota bacterium
AGTAACAAAAGCAACTCTGCAACTTCCATGGAGAACGAAGTTGCAATAGGACGGCACATGGAGCTATACAGTCCGCGGTTGAGATTGTCCCAATCCATACCAACCCGAAGCGCAAGCGAGGCGACGACTTAGCAACCTCGCTCGCGCTTCGGGTTAGTGGCAGTCTCAACCGCGAGCAGTATAGCTCCATGTGCCGTCCTATTGCAACTTCGTTCTCCATGGAAGTTGCAGAGTTGCTTTTGTTACTCATCCAGAAACAGGCTGGCATCAACACGGAAGTGATCGGCCAGCTTCTTAATATGGGTCTTGCTCAGCTTCCGATCACCACGGAGGATGGTCGAGCCGAGTTGTCGCTGGCCGAGCAGCCGGCCGAGGTCGGAAGCCGACATCCCATGCTCTTCCAAGAGGAACCGCAGCGCAGAACGCGAATCGCCGCGCGGCCACTGGAGGGCGCTCTCCCGCTGCTCGTAGGCCTCGATCAGCCCGGTGAGCACTTCCAGGTAGTCGGCTTGGTCTGGGGTGGGATGATCGAGGACGCACAGTTGATCCATGATCTCGGTGGCAGTGCCCAACTCGGCGAAGTCATGGATTGGCCTAAGGGGAAATTCTCGAATCAGCGCGGCATACGTCCTGGCGGCTCCGCGACTGTTCTTTGTCATGGTACTCATAAGCTAGCTTTCCATCGGTTCTTGCTGTACTGTGCATGGGTCATGAACCGGAGAACGTAGACGATTCCGCGGTTGTAGTGGATGGCTGTCACGAGGCGGTACTTATTGCCGCATGCGTTCAGCACGCAGACACTCCGGCCGCTAGCGACTTGGACAGGATCCGCATGCGGAAACGTGCGGCGAACGTCGGCGATGCTCACCCATTGCGCCTTCCTGACAACCTCACGCCATTTAAGCAACCACGTCTGAGCGTCAGGGTAGTCCACTGCCCACTCCGCCAACCGAGTTTCCTTGATGATCCTCATACTGAATACATTTTATACTCTTTCCTGCCGCGTGGCAAGTGATCGACACAAATTGTCGACACAAATTCGGTTGGCAACTGAGACTTTACGCTAACTTAAACGGAACGAACGTCTGCGACAATTATCCGCATTCCGCACCCAGACCGGATCAGCCAATTTCATCTCGCCATTGGCTTATTTCTTCTTTCGCGTTACGATTGAAAGTTCAGGTTATCCCGAGTTTAGCGAGAACTCACCCAACTCATGTACCCTGACCTTTCCGAAAACTTTTTCGCCTAGCTAAACTGGATAATCTAGGATAGAGCTGCCGATAACTAAAAATGTCCCGGGCCAACATGTCTTTCTGATCCTGAGCCGAATATGCCAAACCCCATCCGCCTGATCCTCGCCCTCCACAACCACCAGCCGATCGGCAACTTTGAACACGTTTTCCAACAGGCCTACGAAGACAGCTATCTGCCGTTTCTCGATCTCTTCAGCCGCTATGAGTCGCTGCGAATCGCCTTGCACACCAGCGGTTCGCTGATGGAATGGCTAGACGTGGCCCATCCCGAGTATGTCGACCGCTTGGCCGAACTGGCCGCCAAGGGCCGTATCGAGATCATCGGCGGTGCGTTCTTCGAGCCGATCCTGGCCATGATCCCGAGTCGCGATCGCGTGGGCCAGATCCGCAGCTACACCCGCTGGCTACAGAACCGCCTCGGCACGACGGTCCGCGGCATGTGGGTTCCGGAACGGGTTTGGGAGCAGGCATTCACCCACGACTTGGTGAACTCCGGCATCGAGTACACGATTCTCGATGATTTTCACTTCAAGATGGCAGGTCTGACCGATTCGCAGCTCCGGGGCTACTTGATCACGGAAGACGAAGGCCGTGTGCTGAGCGTCTTCCCCGGCAGCGAAAAGCTGCGATACACGATTCCCTTTGCCTCGCCCGAAGAAACGATCGGCCATCTGGCCTGGCTCTCGGAGCAGCAGCCTGGGGCGGTCTGCTTGTTTGGCGACGACGGCGAGAAGTTTGGCACCTGGCCTGAAACGAAGAAACATGTTTACGAAGACGGCTGGCTCTGCCGGTTTTTCGATGCCCTGGTGGCCAATCAGAGTTGGCTACAGGTGACAACGCCTTCGGAGACGATCGACAACGTAGCGCCGGTTGGCAAGGTTTACTTGCCCGATTGCAGCTATCGCGAGATGACCGAATGGGCACTGCCGACCGAACAGTTGGTCGAGTATCAGCGGATTACTCACGATATGCACGACGATCCCCGATTGTCGGCCTTGCAGCGGTTTATTGGCGGCGGCTTCTGGCGGAACTTCAAGCTGAAGTACCCGGAGGCCGACGAGATGTATTGCCGCATGATGATGGTCAGCCGAAGTTTGCAAGATGCAATCGACGACGGCGCGACCGGCAAGCTTGTCGTGGATGCCCGCACGCAGCTTTATCGGGCGCAGTGCAACTGCGGCCACTGGCATGGGGCGTTCGGCGGAATTTACCTGCCGCACCTCCGCAACGCGGTCTATCGTTGCCTGATCGCTGCTGATGAGATTCTCGATCGCGTGGCCAATCGACCGGAGACCTGGGTGGAGGCCACGGCCGATGACTACAATTTTGACGCTCGGCAGGAGATTCGCCTGACGAACGATCGACTGATGGCCTTGATCCTTCCTTGTCGCGGTGGCATTCTTGCCGAGTTGGACGTTCGCCGCATCCAGCACAACCTGCTGGCAACGCTCACGCGGCAGCCGGAGGCCTACCACCGCAAGGTGTTGGCGGGCGCAAATCAACAGAATGGTAACTGTGCCAGCATTCACGACCGCGTGGTTTTCAAGCAGCCCGACCTCGACCAGCGGATCCAGTACGATAAGTACCCACGGAAGAGCCTCTTGGATCTCTTCTATGACAACGAGACGACGCTTGCAGCCGTGGCCTCGGGGCAGGCGGCCGTGCGAAGCGATTTCACACATGCCAACTACGAAGCCAAAATTCGTCGCAACATCGACCGCATCCAGGTGCAGTTGGTGCGAGAAGGCTGGGCTTGTGGCGTGCCGGTGCGG
>JANXQG010000286.1 GCA_025356915.1 Planctomycetota bacterium
CGAGGTGCGTCTGCGCTACGCCTATCTGATCACCTGCACGAGTGTCGTGAAGAATGATCGCGGCGAGGTGGTCGAGGTGCACTGCACGTACGATCCGGCGACGCGCGGCGGCAACACGCCCGACGGGCGCAAGGTGAAGAGCACCATCCACTGGGTCTCGGCCGCGCATGCCGTGAAGGCTGAGGTGCGGCTCTATGAGAACCTCTTCAGCGTGTCCGATCCCAGCGATGTGCCGGAAGGAGTGGATTACAAGGTACACCTGAATCCCAATTCGCTGGAGGTGCTGCCTTGCTGTTACCTCGAGCCAAGTCTCGCGTCGGCGCAGGCTGGCGATCGCTTCCAATTTGAGCGATTGGGCTATTTCGCCGTCGATCCGGATACCGCGTCCGGCAAACCGGTTTTCAACCGCACGGTATCGTTGCGTGACACCTGGGCGAAGATCGAGAAGGCGCAAAAATGAGCGGCGAGGAGCAGGCGAAATAGCAGTACACTCCGTGTGCCGTCTGCTGTAGGAGACCAATTCATTCCTGTTTACTTTTCGATCGAGGCAGCGGTGGATGAAGCGTAGGTTGCCTACTCATCCCATCTTGATTGTCTCTGTGGTTTTTTCTGTTTATGCCGATTATGCCTAATATTCCTTCAATACTAATGGCAACGGCTGCCGATGCTCAGAGGTACGTACTCTGTATGCCCAGAGAACCTATCGGAGAATCCTGAGATGACCCTGGATCCTACAGGGTTCAAACCGGTTCTCGGATAGTTTCTGAATCGAAGGGGGAAAATCCATGATTCGCCGCATTATCCTTGCGCTGGCTTGCGCTGCCGTCCTCGGGGCGGTCTACCTCACACCGAAAGCCAATGCCCAGCAGGCATTCAATCAACCGTGGGGCCAGTCGTATAGCACTCAGGACTGGAACCGCATGTATCACTACCCGTATGTTTATTATCCCCAGAACTTTTGGGGGCCAGACTACTACCGCAGTTCGGGAAATATGTATAACCGCTACCCACCTGAAATGCAAATCCCGGTCTATAATCGCCAGTGGCATAATGAATACCCCCAGGACAGGCGATATTACGGCGGGCACCACTTCAATTTGGACGTGTTCTAAGTTGGGAAAATACCTTAGAATGATTGTCTAAAAGATATTCAACGGACCTGACCTGGTTGCTGATAATGGAAACGGTGAATGCCGTCCCGGTGTTTCTCTTGTTTGGCTGCGTGGCAGGCTTGGCCGTCGCGCTGTTCGCGATTGCCGCGCTGTTCAATCCGCGGCAATACGTAGGCCCCGTGCAGAAAATGCCCTACGAGAGCGGGATGGACCCCATTCATGACACTCGCCGGCGGTTTGACGTTCGATTCCACTTGATTGCCATCGCCTTCCTTGTATTCGACGTCGAAGTCTTGTTCCTCTACCCTTGGGCGGTGGCCGCCAAGCGACCCGATGTCACGGCGGTGGCCCCCGTAGGGCAGGTTCTCAGCCTGTCAAATTCAACGCAGACTGGAAGCCTACGCAACGACGGGAATTCAACACCGGTTGGAAGTCTACGCAACGACTACGACATTTCCGCCGCCGTGCAGGACAGCTTGGCCAGTGACCGGCACATTGTTTTTGGCGGTGCGATGGTTTTTATCGTGCTGCTGGCCTTGGGGTTTGTTTACGATTGGCGGAAGGGTGTTTTTCAATGGCGGTAGCCGAACGGACTAGCCAAGCGAGGGGGCTGCCATGGCGATAGCCGATCTCATGGATCAAGTCGTCACGACCCGGCTCGACGAGTTGGTCAGTTGGTGCCGCAAGAACAGCCTCTGGCCGATGCCTTTTGCCACGGCCTGTTGCGGCATCGAATTGATGGCCGTGGGTGCCAGTCGTCACGACATCGCGCGGTTCGGATCGGAAGTATTTCGCTTTAGCCCCCGGCAGTGCGACCTGATGATTGTCGCTGGTCGCGTGGTGATGAAAATGCTGCCGGTGCTACAGCGCATCTGGCAGCAGATGCCCGAGCCGAAGTGGTGCATTTCGATGGGCGCATGTGCTTCGACGGGCGGTGTTTTCGACACCTACTGCGTTGTGCAGGGGATCGATCGCTTTATCCCGGTCGATATGTACGTCCCCGGCTGCCCGCCGCGGCCGGAGCAGTTGATCCAGGCCGTGGTCGATTTGCAGGAAAAGATCCAGCGAGAGGGAACGATGTTCGGCAAGGAGTTCTACATAGCCTCGCGGCAGCAGACCAAGCGGGCCTTGCAGGAGCCATGAGACGATAAGGCTCGTCCAAAACAACCTACCCTAGGATGGACCTCCGAGTCCGTCCACGACAAACACGGACGGACTCGGAAGTCCATCCTACAAAGAGTATGAACATGCCGATTGAAGAGACCGTCAATGCCCTTCGCGTTGCCTTCGGCGATTTGCCCGTGAGCAAGTTTCGCGGTGACACCCGAGCGGTTGTTCCGACGGAAAAGATCTACGAGGCCCTTGAGTTGCTCAAGGAAAAGCACGGATTCGACTTACTGATCGATATCACCTGCGTCGACTACTTGAACTATCCCGGGGCCAAGGATCGCTTCGGCCTGGTGTATCTGCTGGCCGGCACAGTAACCAATCAGCGGCTGACGATTCGGGCGTTTGTCAACGAGCCGGAACCGAGAGTCCGCTCGGTGGCGAGCCTTTGGGAAGGGGCGAATTGGCTGGAACGCGAAGTTTGGGACATGTTCGGTATTCAATTTGAAGGTCATCCCGACCTGCGACGGATCCTCATGCCCGAGGAGTTCACGGCCTTTCCGCTTCGCAAGGACTATCCGATGCAAGGACTTGGCGAGCGACATAACTTTCCCGTATTGAAGCGAGGTGAGAGTTAGTAACCATGCCTCTGACGCTTTCCGAACTTGCCGACGACCAGGCCCATGACGGTGGGCAGCCGTACCTATGGACGATGAATTTTGGGCCGCAGCACCCGGCGACTCATACCACGTTGCGCCTGGTGCTGAAGCTGGACGGTGAGCGGGTGGCCGACGCCATTCCCGACATCGGTTTTCTCCACTCGGGCTTTGAGAAGATCGGCGAGAGCCTCGATTTCAATCAGTACGTGACGGTCACCGACCGAATGAACTACATCTCACCCATGTCCAATAACGTCGCATGGCATATAGCGGTCGAGAAGCTGTTGGGCATCGAAGTCACGCCGCGGTGCAGTTACATCCGCACGATTATCTGTGAACTAATGCGGATTAGCGATCACCTGCTTTGTCTGGGGGCGATGGGCCTGGACGTCGGCGCCGTCACGCACTTCATGTACGCATTCAACGCGCGGGAGCCGATCTACGAGATTGCCGAGGCCCTCTGCGGTGCCCGCTTCACGAACAGCTACACCCGCGTGG
>JANXQG010000294.1 GCA_025356915.1 Planctomycetota bacterium
GAACGGAATTTATTCCGTTGCTTGCCTTCTTCCCGTGTCCTAAGCCGCGAGTTAGAATTAAGACTCTCTGAAGAACTGCACCCTGCCCCTAACAAGGGCCTGGGTGGCATCGGCAATCACCATCGATTGAAGGGATTTCTACTTTGTTGCGAACTCATACTTGCGGCGAACTTCTCGCGGATCATGTCGGTCAACAGGTCACCCTATGCGGCTGGGTCGATACCTATCGCGACCATGGAGGACAGTTGTTCGTCGATCTTCGCGATCGTTACGGAAAGACACAGGCCGTTTTTACTCCGGAACGCGGCGACGAAACCTTGCAACAGTCCAAGGCGCTGCGATCGGAGGACGTGATCCTGATCCGCGGCGAGGTCGCCGGACGGCCCGAGGGCACGGTGAATCCGAAGCTGGAGACCGGCGAGGTCGAGGTTCGTGTCCGCCACCTGGAAATTCTCAATAAGAGCGCGCCGCCTCCATTCCAGCCAGGCAGTGTCGATCTGCCGGGCGAAGACCTCCGGCTGAAGTACCGCTATATCGATCTGCGACGGCAGAAGATGCAGCAAACACTGCTTCTTCGACACCGCATCATCAAGTCCATGCGAGATTACTTCGACGAACAGCGGTTCATTGAGGTCGAGACCCCCATGCTGGGCCGAAGCACGCCGGAAGGTGCACGCGATTACCTGGTGCCGAGCCGCGTGGTGCAGGGGCATTTTTATGCCCTGCCTCAGTCGCCACAGCTTTATAAACAGATCCTCATGGTCGCCGGTTACGACCGTTATATCCAGGTCGCCCGTTGTTTTCGCGACGAAGATCTGCGTGCCGATCGGCAGCCCGAGTTCACGCAGTTGGATATGGAAATGTCGTTTGTCACCGCCGAGGACATTATCGGCATGATCGATGGGCTGATGGTTCGCTTGGCGAAGGAAATCCTCGGTTTGGAACTCAAGCTGCCGCTGCCGCGGATGACCTATGACGAGGCGATGGAGCGGTTTGGCCACGACGCCCCTGACCTGCGTTTCGGTATGGAGCTGATCGACATCACCGATCTGGCCAAAGAGGCCGAATTCCGCGTCTTCCGCGAGGTTGCCCAAGGCGGCAATCGCGTCCGCGGGATGAACGTCAAGGGGGCCGCCAGCCGCTATTCTCGGAAAGATATTGACGAACTCACAGCGCTGATCGTGGAAAATTTTGGTGCGAAGGGGCTGGCCTGGTTCAAGGTTGAGGAAGGCGGCACGCTCGCCGCGCCAATTGCCAAGAACTTCAGTCCGGAGCTTTTGGCCAAGATTGCCCAGCGGATGGGTGCCGAGCCGGGCGACTTCCTGGTCTTCGTGGCCGACAAATTTGATGTCACCTGCAAGGCATTGTACGCATTGCGGAAGCGGTTCGGCGTCGATTTGAAGCTTTACGACCCCAACGCGATGAATTTCTCCTGGATCGTTGAGTTCCCCATGTTCGCTCATGACGAGGAAGGGGGCGGTTGGGCCGCGATGCACCATCCGTTCACGTCACCGCGGCCGCAGGATATGGCCATGTTATCGACCGATCCCGGCAAGTGTCGTGCGGTGGCCTATGACCTAGTGATCAACGGCTCAGAGGCCGGTGGCGGAACCATTCGTATCCACGATCAGCAGATCCAGCAGCAGGTCTTCGGCCTCTTGGGCATCGATCAGGAGACAGCCCGGGAAAGGTTCGGTTTCCTCTTGGACGCATTGCAGTTCGGTGCTCCTCCGCATGGCGGCATTGCCTTGGGCATCGACCGCGTGGTGATGCTTTTCGGCAAGCTAGAGAACATTCGCGATGCGATCGCCTTCCCCAAGACGCAACGTGCCACCGACCTCATGACCGGTGCCCCCGGCGAGGTTGACGCCAAGCAGTTGCGGGAGTTAAATATCAAGGTGAATAAGCCGTAGGTAATTACCGATTAACATGGAGAAATGAGCTTTCCAAACAGATCCCTCACCTCTCGCCCCACCGTCCATCGCATCGCCCTGGCTCAAATTGCGCCGTTTCTGGCCGATCGGCAGCGGAATGTGGGCCTGCACATCGAGCAAATCAAAGCGGCACGGGCCCAAGATGCCGATTTGATCGTCTTCCCGGAACTATCGCTGACGGGCTACTTCGTCCGCGATATGGTGCCCGATGTGGCCATCATGCCTGACGCACCGGATATTCGCGAGATATTGGATGCCGCCGGACCGATGGCCGTGGTGCTGGGGTTCGTCGAAGAGTCGCCGCAACATCGTTTCTACAACACGGCCCTGTACGCCGAGGGCGGACGGGTCGTCCACCTGCATCGCAAGGTTTATTTGCCGACCTACGGACTGTTCGACGAGCAACGCTACTTCGCCGCCGGCGAGCGGTTCCTGGCCTTTGAAACAGCGCGTTTCGGTCGGATGGGCATCCTGATCTGCGAAGATTTCTGGCACCTTTCGGCCGCTGCCATCATGCAGGCGGAAGAGATCGACGTACTCATCTGCCCCGCGAACTCACCCGGTCGTGGTATCGAGGGACCACGGGTCCGCACGGCCGAGACCTACGAGCATTTGTCGAAGGCTTATGCTCAACTGCTCGGCGCGGTGGTGATCGTCGTCAACCGCGTGGGGTTTGAAGATGGTCTATGCTTCTGGGGTGGCAGCTCCGTTACCGGGCCGGATGGACGAACAATCGCACAGGCCCCGCAGCTCGATGAATCACTGACGCTGGCCACGGTTGACGCGGCCGATTTGCGACGTCAGCGGTTGATCACGCCGCTGGCCCGCGACGAACGGCTGCTGTTGACCATTGAGGAACTCAATCGCATCAAGCGGAACCGCTATGACTGCTGACACACGAACCAACAACTTAATCATCAATGCCGATCTGGTCACAGCCATTCTGACCCGCTTCATCCGCACGGAGATCCGCCGCGCCGGATTCGAGCGGGCCGTGATGGGTCTTTCCGGCGGCATCGACTCGAGCGTGGTCACCTTTCTGGCCGCTCAAGCCCTTGGACCAGAGAATGTTCTGGCAGTGACCATACCGTACAAGACCTCGAGTGATGCGACCACACGCGACGCCCAGGCGGTGGTCGATCAACTGGGCGTACGCACGATCGAGGTGCCGATCACCGGGCAGATCGACGCCTATTTTGCCCAGTTTCCCGACGCCTCGCGGATGCGGCTGGCCAACAAGTGTGCCCGCGAGCGAATGACCGTGCTTTACGATCAGAGCGCTGCCTTCAACGCCCTGGTGCTGGGCACAAGCAATAAGAGCGAACTGCTACTGGGCTATGGTACGCAGTTTGGCGATATGGCCTCGGCGATCAATCCCATCGGCGATCTTTACAAGACGCAACTCTATCCTCTGGCCGCTCATCTTGGCGTGCCGGGCGATATTCTCGCAAAAACCCCCACCGGCGATCTGTGGGTCGGGCAGACGGACGAAGGCGAACTCGGCTTCACCTATGCCGAGGTCGACCGATTGATGGTCCTGATGGTCGATCGCCGCTGGCGTCGTGCAGAACTGATCCAGGCCGGTTTCGCCGCGGAGTTTGTCGATCGGGTGGCCATGTTGATCCGCCGCAATCATTACAAGCGCCGCATGCCGGTCATCGCCAAACTGTCGCCCCGGACGATGGACCGCGATTTCCGCTACGCACGAGACTGGGGAACGTGAGTTAAGGGAAATCCTACAGCTTTGAATTTCGGATTTCTACGTCATTCGGCTGCGAACCAGTTCCTCCAAGCGATCGACAACCTGATCCTGTGTGAGGCCGTCGGTGAGTACTTCAACAGCGTCTTCGGCCCGGAGCAAGGGACCGACTTCTCGGGTGGCGTCCTCATGATCGCGCCGCTCTTGGTCGGCTAGAATCTGTTCGAGCGTTTCCGGTTCGCCGCGTTGCTGTAAGTCTCGCTGCCGTCTGCGGGCACGCTCTTCCGCGCTCGCCGTGAGGAAGATTTTGCACTCAGCCTGCGGAAAGACGACCGTTCCCTGGTCGCGGCCTTCAGTCACCATATTCTGCTCCGTGGCCACTGCTCGTTGCAGGAGCACCAGATGGTCGCGAACCTGTGGATGATTCGCCGCATGGCGAGTAACCGACGTTACCTCTTGGCTCCGCACGGCGTCGGTCACGTCTTCGCCTCGCAAATAGATCCGCTCGCCAGAAACGCGAAGATCCAAGGTCGTGGCGAGTTCAGCCAACTGTTCAGGCCGATTCCAATCAACCTTGGATTGCAATCCAGCCAACGCGACCGCCCGATACATGGCTCCGGTATCCAAATGGGAGTAGCCTAGCCGTCGAGCCAACGATCGCGCGACCGTACTCTTTCCTGCTCCAGCGGGTCCGTCGATAGTAACGATCATGAATTCATTATGCCAGGAAGAGTCGTTTTCGGCAACTTCATGGAACGGAATGCATTCTATTTTTTGTCTTTTAAGACAAAAGGAATGCGTTCCGTTCTACTTAGATCTCAATTTTCATAATGTCCCATGCGTTTTTTTGGCAAGCCGAAAAGAATTTTGAAAAAAATTTTCGGTGGCAGACAAACCGTCTTCTGATACTTCAGTTCATCGATTCCAGAGGTCACTCAATGGTCGTTCTTGGTCCATCGGTTGAACATCTTACCGCGATGCCACTCCACGTCACGAGTTTCATCTTGAAGCTTCCCACCGCGCGACAAGAAGGCATGTCATGCATGTCGAAGATAAGCTGCCAATGATCCTCTGCGCGAAGATCGCAACGCGATGATTCCGATCATTGCCAACAGCCAAGCGAAGCTTCGTCGATGCGTGATCGCGCGTAAAATCCGAGCCGCATTGCGATTGGATTATTGAGTGGCCTTCACTGCGTAACTGATTAAACAAAAAGAGTTTATGACAATGCAGCATGACGCGTTGTTATCCGAAATAGGTTTAAGCGACAGGTAAGCTGCGAGTCTTGCAACCGATAAGACGAGCAGAGGTTCGCGCGCTCGTTCATGAGTTTCTGAAGTGCCATGAACGATGATTGCAACAAGAAGGCTTCGATGCCTCACTCGGTATTCTCATGATCATAAGATGGGACTCAACGAACGTGCGATTGAGTTGTTGCGCGCGGCACGAAGAACAACATTTTTATCTCTCGGCAATGCGCGATGGACTTGCTTCTCGACACATCACAACAAGCTGCGAACTAGCTGTTGATAAGGTCGAGATCGAACAAAATTATGCGATTGATCAAGAATTGAGCTTGAAAAGATTTTGGGATCCGATACCATTTAGGAAGATAAGGTCTTGGAGGCCTTGTCGCTTCGCGTACTCTTGTGAAGGAAGAGATGCTCGAAGGAAGTGTGGATGGGAACAAATTCAGGCATGCCTCAAGCCGGCTTCGTGCCGACGAGTTCGTATGACGAGACTGAGTTCCCGCTTTCCGGAATGATCGACTGAAGTCGCCGGCTTTGTGCCGGAGTTGAACTTAGGCGGTCGTTCCAAGTTGAGTTTGTTAGGAGGATTTACTGTGGCCAAGAAAAAGGCAGCTAAGAAGGTCGCGAAGAAAGTCGCGAAGAAAGCCGTTAAGAAAGTCGCCAAGAAAGCAGCCAAGAAGTAGGCTGGTGCGACTGGAGGTTCGCGGTCATCGGGCTTTTTGCCCGGTCTAGGCCGTGGAGCCGCCCTCAAAACGCGCGTCGCCTAGGCCCCTGGGCCTAGATAACGGCTGGTTTTGATGCACGACTCGCAGACCTCTTCGGCAAATTTTGCCTTGTTACGACGAGAAAGGAGCGCCCGGCACGGCTGACCGGGCGTTTCTACTTTCTTGGGAACGATGCTTTCGCGATCTAATTCCCGTCTGCAGGACAAGGTGCCGCCTTGCCATGAAGCTCGCACAAGGCGTTCCGCGCTGCCCGTTGCTCGGCTTCTTTCTTATTGCGGCCCCAGGCCGGCTCAAAGCGATTGTTGCCCACTTGGGCGGCGATCTTGAAGCACTTGCTGTGATCAGGCCCCTTCTCGTCCAGCAACTGGTAGATCGGTGTGGTGCCATGCTCCCGTTGCGCAAACTGCTGGAGCGTCGACTTATAGTTGTTGCCCATCTCGCCAGAGACGGCCAATTCAATCTCCGGCACCAGATGGCGTTCCAGGAATACGCGGGCAGGTTCAGCACCGCCATCGAGATACATGGCGGCCACGAGTGATTCAAAGACGTCGGCCAATAGCGAAGGCGGAACCGACGGATGCGTCGTCATTCCTTTGCCTAGGATCAAGAATTCCTGCATTCCCAAACTTTCGCTGATCTTGGCGCAGATCTGGCGGCTGACGACAATCGATTTGATCCGCGTCAGATCACCCTCCGAGTACTGTGGATATTGCCGAAAGAGCAGTTCGCATACGACTGCTCCCAAGATCGCATCTCCGAGAAATTCCAACCGTTCGTTGGAAGCCAAGCGGTGTTCTGCTCCCGAGGCATGCGTCAACGCAGACTGGAGCATTCGTTTGTCGATAAACGTATAGCCGACCCGCTCTTCACAACCCTGTAGTAGCGACTGTAAAGGCGGCACCGGCTCGGGTAGCTCATCCGTGTGCATGCAGCGACCAGTCCTTCAGATAGACAGTTCTTCTCAGAACCGCCAACACAACCCGGCTCATTCGAGGGCCAAGACACCAGTGCCGACGATAACGCCGCTCCAGCACACACTCCCGCGAGCCCGGTTGTGTTGAGGGTTCTCACAACACGACAGCCTATATTATTAACTTCAAGCTCCTCGCTTGTCAACACAGGAGAACTGCAAAGTCCAACGCGAAGGGGTCAGGTCCATGTTTTCAGGCAAGGATCTCGGGTGTATTTCATCCGTTCTCACCGAAAAATGGACCGGACCACGGACTTTGTCTTTTTCCTACGTGGAACTGAATTCCATTCCGTTTGCCTAAAAAAATGCTTACAATATGCTTGGAGAATGAAAAATCGCGATACTTACACGGATGGAAAGTGCTATGTTGAATTCCAATTTTCTACCGACTCCAGGCCGATCTGGAGTGTTTCCGATCGTCCTGATGCTCATCATTGCGTTTTCGGGTGGGTCAGCCAATTGGGCCGACGAAGCAAGCGACATCGCTTCGGCAAAGTCGCTCTCCAGGGCGTTTCGGGCTGTTTCCCAGCGGATCATTCCCACGGTGGTCAAGATCAAAACGACGACCCGACCGCAGACCTTTCGCTCAGACTCGGCATTGCCCGGCAAGAATCGACTGCCAGGATCCCCCTTCGAGAACTTCTTCGGCGATCAGACTCCGGGTTTCACGCCGTCCGAAGCGCCCGCACGATCGGGACTCGGTTCCGGGGTTATCATCGACGCGAAGGGCATCATCCTCACAAACTATCATGTCGTCGAGGGGGCCGATGAAGTACTGGTGGAACTCTCAGATGGCAAGCAATTCCGCGCTGCGGACGTCAAGACTGATGAGCAATCCGATCTTGCTGTGTTGCGGATTAGGGCCGACCATGCCCTACCCGCCGCTACTTTGGGCAACAGCGATAAGTTAGAGATCGGCGATTGGGTTCTAGCCATCGGACATCCCTTCGATCTCGATTTGACCGTCAGCTCGGGCATTATCAGCGGTAAAGCCCGCGTCTTGCCAACTGGCCGTCGGGCCGATTTTTTGCAAACCGATGCCGCGATCAACCCGGGCAACTCGGGCGGCCCCTTGGTGAACCTTGACGGCGAAGTTGTCGGCATCAACACGGCGATTGCTTCCAATAGTGGCGGATACCAAGGGGTCGGCTTTGCCATTCCGGCCAATCTGGCTAACTGGGTCACCAAGCAGCTTGTTGAAAAGGGATCGGTCGAGCGAGCTTACCTCGGAGTACGGATCGAAGAGATCCGCGCCCCACAAGCCGAGAAACTGGGGATCGACCCAGGCAAGGGCGTACTGGTTGCCGAAGTCTTTCCCGACACTCCCGCAGCGAGGGCCGGACTACGTAAAAATGATCGGATTCTCAAGTTTGCCGACCACGAGGTCCAAAATCCGCGGCAGTTGCAAGAGTTCGTCGAACAGACGGAATTGGGCACGCCGCGGACTGCCGAGATCGTGCGCGATGGGAAGCCGCAAACCGTTCAGATTGTCGCTAGTCCACTGCCTAGGAACTTCGGCCTAGCGGGCACGATCTTTCAGGATCCGAAACTCATCGTAAGCCCAACGGTCAATGAGTTAGGGATCAAGATGGCGGACCTGACTAAGGCCGATATTGAGCGACTCGGCTACGCGGGCTTTAAGGGAGCACTCATCAAGGAAGTCGATCCGGATGTCTTGGCTGCCCAAGCCGGTATTCGTGGCGGCATGCTCGTCATGCAAGTTGAAAAGAAAGCGGTCCGCTCCGCCGCCGAATTCAATAAGGCAATGAAGAACCAGTCCCTCTTGAAGGGCATAATGCTGCTGGTTCGCACGCCGGATGGCGGCAATCGGCTGGTGCAACTGAGAAAACCGTAAGGATCGCAGCTTTTTTGTGGTTTTTCCATGCCGCGATTGCGAACGGCGAAATAATAGGAGGGCGGGCCGAGCGCAGCGAGTCCCGCCAACTCTGCTCCGGCCCGCCCTAGAACGGCCACAGAAGAAGCCCTACAGTTGCTTCCCCTTGGGTTCGCGGGGCTGTTTAGGTAACTCCGGCGCAGTGACCGCGCTACCCGATTCAAGCTGTTTGAGAATGTGCTGGGCCAATTTGTCGTTGGGAGTCAACTTGGCAGCCTGGACGAAATGGTCCTTGGCTTCCTCCTTGGCACCAGTCATCAGATAGTGATACCCCAGCAGGAAATGTCCGGGTGCCGATTTGGGCGTGTCGGCCACGTTCTTTTCCAGCTTGCGAAGGTGTTCGGTATACTTGTCGGCGTCATTGTAGTAAGCGTAGAGATTGTTCCAGTCGCTGGGCGGGCTTAAGGCCAAGGCTACATGGGCCTCGGTCGCCGCAGCGCGATACTCGCCGGATGCAAACAACGCTAGCGACGTCAATTCATGAACCTTCGCATTTTGCGGCGATTCCACTCCTGAATGGCCGGCCAACCGCAGTGCATTGCGATAATCGCCCTGGGTAAATACAGATCGGGCTTCGTTGTAATACTGAAGACCATCGTTTGCCGGTGTCTCACCGTCGTTGCCTGTCGATTGGGGATCGTCGGTCGCGACCGGCTGGCTCGGTGCGTAGTTCACGGCATATTGGCCATCGTCGGCGTAGGAGTAATTGTAAGCGGCCGCTGGATACGAATTCGCATAGACCGAGCCGTACGGACAATAGTAGTCGGCCCAATATCCTCCCCAGCCGAACGGATAGCCACCCCAATACGCAAACCCAAACGGAAATCCACCGTACCAAGATACGTTCCATCCCGACCCCCAATAATAGTTCTGGAAGGAATGATCCCAGTTGCGATGCCCCCAGTTTGTGTAGCCCCCGGGATGATGCCACGATTGGAAGTTCTGCGAGTGTTGGCTATTGGTCCGGTTCAGATTGGAACCGTAGCCCAAGTTTGGATTGCCCGAGTGGATGGAATTACCTTTCGGCCCACTTCCAGAATATTGGCTGAAATTGCTACCGGCGAAGTTTCTGGAATGCGCGGCGCTGGAACCACTACCGCCAGGACTGAAATGCATCGATCCACTGCCGCCGCCTCCACTGGCACGCATTCCCCCTCCCCCTCCACCACCACCTCCGCCACGACTGCCACCACCA
>JANXQG010000304.1 GCA_025356915.1 Planctomycetota bacterium
TTCTTCCGGTTCTAAATAACTTTGCACGATTCCACGTGACTAATTATTGACGATGAGAGCACTCGCCTTCGGGCTGCGATCGAGAGGTAAACTTGCGCCAATCCATCATATCTTGGCGGAATGACCTGCAAATTGCGCCTACGAAATTCCCGAAATCCGATATTTGACTGCTATTACCTCTTGCCAAATTTGACCCGGCGGCAAACAGGTAATATGAAATCAGTATATGGTCAATTCTGGACAAGAGGCTGACGTCGTATTTTTCAACCTGATGCACCATTTCTTGGCCGCCTCGCAAAAGGCTGAAGGCGACGTGGTACGGGACGAACCGGAAGCCGAGCAGCGGTATGAATCGCGACGGGCATTTCGGCTTACCCAGCGGATTGCGACCGGCTATTGCTGGGAGGTGCCGCCGGAATCGGCCTGGATAGATGTCCACTGCTATGACTTGACGAAAGGCGGATTCTCTTTCTTTCTCGATGAGAAGCCGACCTTCGAGCGGCTGGTGGCAAAGTTTCGCTCGGCCGAACCGATCTTTGTGGCGGCAAGGGTACACCACTGGCGGCCGGTGTTGGTCGACGGCTGGGATGGTATTATCGAACCCAACACGCCCTCGGTCGGTGCTATTTCGACCGGCCGCCAGACAGAATCAAAATTCCTCATCGGCTGCCAGTTCCTGCGGCGGTTTTAGCCACTGCCCCACAGAATATCTGCAAAATCCGCCTTAACCGGACTTTGTAGTTCTCCTGTACCCACGCCCTGCATCTTCTGTCGCTGGCACGAGGGTGTATAATGGAGCGGCTCTTCCGGTTCTGGATGCAGCCGTAGGGTGGACCGAGCGCAGCGAGTCCCACCAAACGCGGGCAGAAACCGTGTTGGTGTGGCTCGTTTCACTCTCCCCACCCTACAATTATTCGCATCACGCACCCAGTACCGGAAGAGCCAATAAAGTCCGCCGGTAGGGGATTTGAAAGTTTCTCTGGGGGTTTGTTTTGTGGAACATTCCATGTGGCGCATCGTGTTCTTGATTCCAGTTTGGGCAAGCCTTTGCAGTCTGGCGGCCAGACCGGTCAGTGCCGCTGGCCCCGGCGAACCCGTGGAAGATTCCAATTCGCGTTACGAGCAGGTTGAACTGCTCGACCATTCCCGCTATGCCGGCCTGATCGAATCCGAAGATAGTGACTGGCTTACGTTGATCCGCATTCAGTCTCCTCGCGGCCAGCAAATGCACTTGGTGATTCAGCCGCTGGACCGCCGCCAGATCCTTTCAGTTTCACGTTTGGATGCCGGCAAGCGAACGGTGCTAGAGCAAAAAATCGAGGAGTTCCGCAACCGTGCGACGATTGAAGCCATCCGCATGGAGGCCATCCAACTTAAACCGCGGGAAGCCGAAGGCAATAGCTATCGGCATTATCGCAGCAAGTGGTTCACCCTGGACAGCACGGCCGATGAGCAGAACACCCGTCGCGTGGTCGTCCGTGTCGAGCAGATCTTCGCAGCCTATCGCCAGATTGTGCCACCACGGAGCGAGCCTTTTCCGCCTCCTCGACTGGTTGTACTTGGGTCGATGGACCAATACCAGTCTCTACTGACCAAACTTGGGCTGAAGGCGAAGATCGGAAATCCGGCCTGCTTCCTCGAAGACCAGAACGTGGTCGTCGTCGGTAGCGACCTTGCCCGGCTGACCGTCGTCAATAGTCAGATTACCACGGACAACGCCCAATTGCGACGAGACCTCCGCGATCTGGAATGCCGACTTGCCGAACGTCTCCGCGTCGTCGCCGATAGCCTACACAAGAGCGGCCTTTCCAGCGGCCAGGTCACACGCGAGTTAACTCGGGAACGCGAGAAATTCAAGAAACAGCTCGATAAGAAGTGTGACGAACTGCGGAAGTCCGATCAGCAGATCGACCGCCTCTTCAAACAAAGTGCCAGTCAGACGCTCGTGAGGCTCTATCATGAAGCGTTTCACGCCTACCTGCGAAACAACGTCTATTCGCGGCAGAAATACGACGTGCCCCCTTGGCTCAACGAGGGCCTGGCGGTGATCTTTGAAGGAGGTCTGCTGGAAGGAAGCACCTTGCGGGTCGATGCTCCCAACCGGGTCGCGTTGAAAAAACTCAAGGCCGAGCTGACCAGTCCGAATCCGCTGGAGTTGGAGAATCTGATCGCCGCCAACAAGGTTCAATTCCTTTTGGCGGATGGTGTGCGGCCGGCTGCCGTGGATCGCTATTACATCCACGCCTGGGGATTGGCCTACTATTTGACCTTTGAAAAACATTTGCTAGGCAGCCCCGCGCTGGAGAAATACCTGCAGTTCGGCAATGCTTCTCCCAAGCAAAGGTTTCAGCAGTTGATCGGCAAGCCGCTAGAGCAGTTCGAGCACGAGTGGCGGGCGTATATACGCGCGCTTTAACTCTCACTTCCTTCGGTGCCCGAACAGGCTCCGCATACCCATCCAGAAGATGATCCGCAATGCGTTGACCGCCTCTTTCAGATTGATCTTCGATTGGCCTCGCTGGCGTTCAACGAAGATGATCGGTGTTTCGCTGAACCGCGCACCCGCACGCTTCAGGTGCCAGAGAATCTCTTCCTGAAACGAGTATCCACGGCTGCGGATCTGATCGAAGTCCAGCTTGGCGAGGGTCTCGGTGCGGTAACATCGATAATTGCCGCTACAATCCTTCGGTTTCAGGCTAAGAAACCAGCGAGCATATAAGTTCACGCTACGGCTCATGAAGTGCCGTTTCAACGGCCAGCCCACGACACCACCACCAGGGACGTAACGCGAGCCAATCATCACGTCGACGCTCGAATCATTCTCGGGACTCATGCCAGCAATCATGGCCGGCAGGCATTTGGGCGGATGGCTGAAGTCGGCATCCATCGTCAGCGCATAACTGTAGCCGTTGGCTAGGGCGTATTTCATGGCCGCGATGACCGCCGTTCCAAGACCTAGCTTGCCTGCGCGATGCATGCATTGAAGGCGAGGATCTTCGGCCGCGCGGGTCTCGCACCATTGGCCGGTGCCGTCCGGCGAATTATCATCCACCACCAGAAGATCGGCCGCAGGAAGATAGCGGAAAATCTCATTCACTAGCGTGGGTAGATTCTCGATCTCGTTATAAGTGGCAACGACAACAAGTGTTTTACCGACATTGGTCCCCCGTTTGGACATGGTAAACAAACCCCACTCATAGAGCGCACGGGACCGATGCTCTTCCTGGGCCTGCACCGATCTCCAACACGGCTGCGGTGCCTTCTCGCCTTGGC
>JANXQG010000326.1 GCA_025356915.1 Planctomycetota bacterium
CATTCACGTAAAGCCGGTCGTTCAGCAGTGCGATCTTGCCGGCCATGATTAATCGCGCAGAAGGAACGAGTGGTACAGGTACGCGTCACCAAGCTCCACGGTGGCAGCGACAGAGAAGGACACGATGTGGTTACCCAAAGACGCAACAGCATCGTTGAGAGTACCGATCGTATCCAGATGCTGCAGCCCCTTGGGTGTGACCTCCCAGACAGTAGCAGTGGAACGTTCTTTGGTCCTGAAAACGCGGATCTTCATGAGAAGAGCACCTCCGTGTGCTTGCAAGCATCTTGCGCATCCAAGAACTTCAAAGCAAGGCGAAAGTCCGCGACATTGCCAGATAGTTTCTCGACGGTCAGCGGAAGTTGGTAGCGCAGACGTACAACATCGTACATGATGCGTATCTGTGTGCGAGCCTGGTTGACACGATCCCTGACTTTGGGGCCGGCGGTGTCGACCCAAGCGAAGAAAGCATCGGGGTCCAAGTTGCGCTGTACGTCGAAGCATGGGGCAATGTCGGGATACTTGAGGCGCGGAACCGTGGTCGGAAGGCCATCACTCGTGTCCCCATAGAGGGCCTTGAACATCGTGATGTTGGAGGCATCCAGGTGATACTGGGCCGGCATGTTCTTCCAGCGACGGAACATCGAACGATCGATCATCTCCTGGGTCACCAGCGCGTTGGGTGAGGAGCTAGGGTTATCCACATACACGGAAACGTGTGGCAGCGTTGTGAGTGTCCATAGGTCTCGGTCGCCGCTAACGATCACGGAGCGCTCCTTGGTCGTGTGTACGAAAGCAGCGATAGCATCGTCGGCTTCGAACGCCGGTTGCCGGATCAAATGACCTTGCAGCTGACCGCAGATGAAGAGTACGCGACCGCAGACCTTGTCGATCTCTGCTGCAGCCTCAGCTTTGCCCGCCTCAACAACGCGGTTGGCCTTGTACGCTGGAAAGAGCGTGCGGCGTTCTACTTGGGACTCCCCCTCCAGAGCGAAAACGAAGGACCCACCAAACTGACGCTTCCAAGAAGCGAGAGATGTGATGGCCAACACAACGGGGTTCTTGTTGCTCACCTTCGCTACGTAGGCAATGCGTTTAGCAAAGTTGGCGAAGTCGAAGACGAGGTGGTAGTTGGCGCCAAACATCAGGGCTTCAATTCATGGAACATACGTAGAAACATAGCACGAGCCGTGTCTACGGGCCACACCGAGTAGTAGATTCCTGATTGTATGCGACCGTCAAAGTCCCACGAACGTTCCGACGGGTTCATGAACGAACCTACCTCGTAGGCCAGCGCCGTGCGGTCGGCCGCTTTGACCGATGGGTCATGGTTGGCGGGGAAGCCGAACTTCCTGGCGATGGCGTCCACCCACAGCGCGTCCAAGGTGTCGAGGCCGGCCCCACCAAGGGATCGAATGGCATCCTTCACCGGGGTGGAGATGTCACCAATGTAGGCCTCGTGTGCGTCGTGCATCAACCCCTGGAACTTAAGGTGATCTGGCAACATGCCGGCGACGAGGCAGCTGTGCTGGGCAACGCTGTATATGTCGTTTCCCGTCGTGTGCCCGGTATACCGGCATATCTTGGATAGAGCGTGCGCAATGTCCTCAATGAGGATAGTGTCTAGGTCGGGATGTAGGAGATCAATGGGCTTACCAGAATGGGCTTGTAGCCAAGGAGAATTGCTCATAATTGTATTTTACGGTAACTGGGGACGAAACTAGCGAAGTTTTCGTAAGCTTGGGCTACGCCTTGCCTTGGCAATGCTCCCAAGAATCTCAATGTAGTACAGATATAGGCAACTTGGCCCAAGCGACCACCGCAGCAGTCAAGCCGGTCGGCTACGCGAAGATGAGGGCGAACTGATCTACAAGGCTACTACCTAGTGAACGGCGTCACGCATCGCCAGAAGCTTGTTCAGGAGGATTCTCGGTATGATGCACGGGGCAATCTGCGGAGAAACGCATTGTGTAGCTGACGCTAACCGGATAATCCGCAACGACCCTCTTGGTATCCGTATTCCAACGAGCATGAAATCTTGCGACTTCATAGATGCATGAGCAAGAAAGAATGTCACCAACGCGTACAGTACGGCCGTTCACGCACGCGGAATCGACCCGCTCGTAGCCGTTGGCATCTACTTCAACTGACATCAGCGTCCTCGTTGTTGTGGATGTCGATCGTCAGGTAGCAACGGTTCTTACGTGCCACAGCGGTGCACAGAACCTTGATGGCCCTGATGACCGTACCGTCGCGGCCGATAACACGACCACACTCCTGGCGGGTAGCCCGCACAGCCAGTAGGATGGAGTCACCGGTGATGGTGGGGTGGAAGACCGCTGCATCGGGGTCCGCTAGGAGCGCGGAGATCGTATCCTGCGCAAAGTCGATGACGTACTCAACGTCTTCGGACGTCGTATTTTCCGAATTCATGCGTCAGTCTTCGGGACCGAGTAGGTGTAGTTGCGGCGTGTACCGTCACGAAGCAGCTTGCTCTGCTTGACCAAGCTGGTCAGGTAGGCGAACGTCGTGGTACGCGGGATATTGTAGGGATCCTTTTCCAGGTCCTCCACAACCGTACACCCGCGGATGGCAGCGTGGTCGTGGATGTAGGATAGAATCACCTGCTCACGCGGAAGTTTCTTCGTCAATTCAGACATGAATGGCACCAAATGGTTAATGAGTTGGGAGAAGCTAAGCTATCAAGAGTCGTCAGTATCCGTGGCTGCCTTCTTGGCTCTCTTCGGCGCTGCCTTGGGCTTCTTGACCTTCAGCGGTGCCGGTGTTTGCATGTAGACAAGGCCAGGGACCGGCGGAACGATCTCCGTTACGTACCGGAGGTCCTCAATGTCAACACTGTGCCGTTCTGCCGCAAGTCGAACGTCTATAGCGTTCTCGGCAACGTCGTAGAAAGCACGCCAAATAGCAGCGGCTGCCGTGGATGCCTCGGCGTAGCGTTCAAATTCAATGGCCGCTTCGTGAGATACCGCGGGGAACGACTGAACTACAGCTGCCAGCCATGCGGGCTTCGTAGTTGTGCGCACAACGAGAGACACGCACGTACGGGCTGCCGATGCCCTTGAGGACTCGGGTATATCGGAGACGACACGACCGACAAGTTCCCTGACCGTTGCTGGCTTCGAAAGCCCCTGCATGATTTCAGATTCATCACGTGATTGGAAGGTCACACTAAAGGGTCCTGGGTCACGGCGCTCCAGGACCGAGAGGATGTCCGTGATCCGCACGTCCACGTTCTCCAGGCCCCCCGTCGTTGTCCCCTGTACGTCCAGCAAGTGCAGTCCAGGTGCCTGCAAGGCACGGAGCACGAAGGCGTCGTCGTACACGATCGCGCACGCAAGCTTCGACACGTCACGATGCTTGGTCAGGCGGACCAAGTCGCGCACGCCAGTCACGAAGACCACAAGCTTGCGTGTACGATGGTGTGCGATAACGAAGTCCGTGAGGGCTGCGTCGGTCCCGTAGACGTGGACCACGTAGGGGTCCGGGATGGCCGGGTAAACGGCCACGGGGGAAGTGAAGGCGAGTCCGATTAGATGAGGCACGTATGCTATTTACCGTACTAGGGTTGAAATGCGACCATCTGATTTCACCGACCAGCGTTGATCGAAGCGTTGGAGCTTCAGATCCTGGTCATGAGACATGACGAAAATGCTCGACAAGTTCTTGTTTCTACGATCAGGCCCGAGAAGATCCCTAATGATCTCATAGCATGCCGAACGAGACTTTGGGTCCAAATTCGTGTAGGGCTCATCCAGAATCATGATGTTAGAATTACGGTTGGCGATCTGAGTGAAGGCGAAGAGGATTGCCAGCCCAAGCTTCCGTTGCTGTCCGCCAGACAGGCCCTCTAGTGGAATGCGGGTGCCGTTCTTCAAGAACACAAGGTCAGAGGAGTCATCGATGTCCTCAACGTCAACGGAGATGTTCTCTCCCTGGAAAAGGGAATGCAGGTACATGGGCAGTACGCCTACGAGCTTCTTGGTCGCCTCGTGTAGCTTGAGGCCACGAAGGGCCTTCAGAGACGTGTGCAACGTCTGCATGATGCGGTGTTGACGGATTGTTTCCGTCATGGATTGCATGTCCAGCACGACCTTGGCGCGTTGTCGCTCAATACGGGCCACAACCTCCAGCAGCTGTTGGTCACGTGTCTGATTGTCCCTAGCGGTCTGATAGGACTCGTGGGCTTCTTGAGACTTTTGAAGGGCAGTGGCCACCGTGTCGTCAGCAACTTCGGAGACCGCCGAGGGCAGTGCCTCCCAAAGGGTCAGATACGTACGAAGACTCTCGATACGTGACCCCCAGCGGGTACGGATCAAAACGATCTCCTTATCATCCAAGGAGTTGGCGCCCAGGGCTGCAAGCTTCGTCTCCAATTCCACATAGCGCATGTGGCTCGCCACGCGGTCCAGGAGGGCCTGTAGGTCAGCCTGCATCTGGTCCACATCCACAGCCTCCACATCCTTGGAGGACAGGGAAGCTTCGAGCGTGCTGATTTGCTCCCTCAGGCGCTTGTCGCTGACGTAGGATTCCTGGGTCGCTTCTAGCGCGCGAACCCGCTTGTCAATTTTGTCAAGCTTTTTCGTAGCTTCAGCCATCTGTGCTTGACGATCCTCGATCCAACGAGTCTTCTCTTCCGCAGAGACTGGACGTAGGCACGTAAAGCACGCATCCTTGAGCTTGGCTAGGCGGTCCAACTCCGAACGAACGACGGCTGCCCAGTCCTTTTCGTCAGCCAATTTCGTCTTGTCGTTTGCCAGCATCTGGTCCAACGCATCATCCCAGGTGGCATCCTGGATGCGGGCCTGTAGCTGCCCCACCTTGGCCCGTACGGGCGCGTCCTTGCGGGCTGCTACAAGTGTGGCTTGGAGAGTCTGGGCCTCTTTCTGGACCACGGTAGCGTCAGGCAGCTTGGATTCCTCACCTAGGCGGGCACGGAGGAAGTTGGCCTTCTTGGCTGCCTCCTGTTCCAGGCGAAGTTTCTCATCCTGCAAACGTAGAGTGTCGTATTCGGACCGTGCCTTTTCCAGTGTTAACGGATGCAACGCATGTGCTTCCACCGCGGCCTCCGCTGTAGAGTAGGCGACCCACGAGTCCCTAGCTACGGAAAGCTTCATGTGCTCCACGGTAAGACGCTTGTGTGTCGCTGCCAAATCAGCCAACGGAGTCTGCTGCTCTTCCAACCGCGTCGTCAGTACAGCGGACGTCTCGTACTGTGTGGCCTCTGTGTCGAGTGCATCCAACCGAGCCTTGTAGATTCCCATGTCGGCATCACGGGCCAACACGTCTGCCCGCTCCTTGACCTCGGGGATCATACGGTCGAACAGATCGATGCCGAAGTACCTAAGCAGGTACTCCTGACGGGCCTTCGGTTTGCCCGTCACAAGGTCGTGTGTGTAACCCTGACACATGTAGACGCCGCCGTAGTATTCACGGACCGACATCCCCGTCTTTACGGCCACCAGCTTCTGTGTGTCTAGGGATTCGGAGCGATTGGTCTTGACGTTGATGTTCTCCCCATCCTGCAGGAGGAGTAGGCCGGTACCGGAGGCCAACGAAGGGTAGTCGGGCTGTGGGGTGTGCCCGCGGAGTTGCTCTACGCGATACGAGTGGCCAGCATTCTCGAACTCCACCACGCCGCGATACCCGTAAGGACGGCCGGACTTGTTGACGATGTAGCGGTTCATGATCGCAGGCCCGTTGACCTCCGGCTTGGGCGTCACACCGTAGAGGATGTGGGTCAGGAGGTCGAAGATGCTTGACTTCCCGCTGCCCACGGCACCGTCGACCAGCACCAACCCCTGGCGGTCAAAGTCGACCTGCACGGATTCGTACGAGAGACCATTCTCCACTTCCAGGCGTTTGAAGAACATCAGGGCTCCCGAAGCCAATCAATATGGTTACGAAGCATTTGGACCCAAGGTTCGTCCTCGCCATCCCACTTGACGACGGATCCAACGTGGGTACTGCCACCTACACGGAAGACCGATATAGTGACCCCGTCTACCTCCGAGGTATCGACTAGGATCGTCAAGGACCGCTTCGGCGTGGCGAAGATGAACTCCGCGTAGTCGTCGGTGTCTTCGTGTAGAACTTCAGTCCGACTATCCGGAGTATATCGATGGTAAGAATCGAGGGCTGCAGCCAGGCGCTGCACTAGAGCCAAGAACTCGGGGTCTACGATCCCCAGGTTGGCCACGCTTTCGAGGGCACTGGAAGTCGATACTTCGTTGATCAACGACATGATCTCCGCTGACGGCACCTGGTCACGGTCACGAAGTAGGCCCCGAAGACGACCGACCCAACGGTCGCGTTCTTGCTGCATCCCGCGCTGCACGTCCTGACTCGACGTACCGCCGCTCTTGAACTGTGCTTCCCGCTTGACGTTGGGCGCGCTCAAGATGCTGCCTTTCCAGGTGCGTCCACCTTCGGCCATGCCTGCGTGATACTAAGCGCCTCCGCAGTAGCAGCGTTCACGGAGCCCACACCGTCGAAACCATGCCGGACATCCTGGGATGCCCGAACGTAGACGGAACGTAGAGCACCGAAGTCGGCGTGCCGGGGATTGCGTGTGCAGGCTGCCATGAGCTTTGTGTATTGTGGGTCAGCACGACGGAAACACGCGAGGGCCTCCAGGGTGGAGTTGAGCCCCTGTAGCACGGAAACAAGGAACGCTTCGTGGTCCTGTAGCC
>JANXQG010000383.1 GCA_025356915.1 Planctomycetota bacterium
ACCAAGGATCCGGGGCTGATGAAGGCGAAAATGAGGATGAAGAAGAAGATGCCTCATCGCCGCGACAACGAGCCGTATTGGAACGAAGCCCAGTTTCAGAAGCTGATTACCGCCCCGCCGGGCAAACTCCATAGCCGCGGACCGCTGCCGTGGCGATTGTTGGGCTACATGCTCGATGCCTCGCCGGAAATCGACATTATCCGCCGCTTGGTCGGCAAGCGGCTGATGGACTCGGTCCATCTCGAAGCAGCCCAGCGCGATTTGGAACGGATGCTGTTGGTGTTGCACAGGGCCGGTTATGTGCGGCTGGAACCGGAACCACCGGTGGAAGCAGGGAGCGGGGAGCAGGGAGAGAAAAAAAGCGTGGGCGGTTCTGCGGAGGCGGTTAGCCTCGGGCTATTCTCGGGTTCCGTTCTTCCACCTTCTTCCCCACCCCTCGCTCCAAGCTCCCCGTTCCAAGCTCCCCTCTCCCCGCCGCCTCCGCCACCCTATCGTCCCATCCTGGCGCACCCGACGGAAGAATTACCCAAGCTGGCACTATTCCGCAGTGTGAATCCGCTGTTCGGCATGTTTCTTGTGAATCAACTGGGAATCGCTGATCGCAAAGAACGGATCCAGGCATTTGAAAGCGCATTGGATTTTCCTGGGCCTGTTGCGCGGTATGTTCGTGTACCCAAGCAGGAATTCCTGCCGCCCGGCCCTTTGGCCATGCTGCGGCTCGATCAGCAGTTGCTGCAACTCGGGCTGGCAACCATCGAGGAATTGGTACAGAAGCCCAAGGAGGAAGAGGAGCCTTGGAAGCCTCGCCACAGCTACGACGCCGAACAGGATGAAGAACCCAAATGGGTACTCACGCTGGCCGAAAAGCTGCGGCGGTTATTCGACCATGAATATCCAGGCGTTTTTGACGTCCGTACCCGTCCCGTGTGGGCCGCGGGGGAGTTATTGATGGAATTCAACGGCAAATTCAATAACTACGTCAGTAGCAAAGATCTCTTGAAGCAGGAGGGGATTGTCTTTCGCCACCTACTGCGGTTAATTCTCTTGTTGCGCGAGTTCCGCCCCCTCTGCCCGACCGACCTTGATGCGTCCGTCTGGCGTTACGATCTGGACGAAGTCGTCGATCAGCTCACCGAAAGCTGCCGTGCGGTCGATCCCACCAGCACGGACCATGTGCTGGAGACGGTCGAAGAGCAGGTGGAAGAGGAGGAAAAGTTCGGCGCGGGAATTTTTGATTGAGGACTGTCGAATCATAAACTGTCGCAATTAATTTCCGTTCCAATCTGCCGATCACGGCCATTTAGGGTCGTTCCTGCCGAAGGCGGCATTAGGTACGCGCTTTAGCACGGGTCAGTAGTTTTCGCGACGAGTCCGGCCAACAGTGCGCCATGATATCCACCCTCGCATCCATGCAGGAACAACGCGTGAACTGCGTGGTATACCAGATCGCTCTATTCAGTCCTATGTCAGATTTACCCCTTTAAGCGGGGCATTGTTCCAAATAACGTAAACGCATCCGCCTTCTCGATCCGCACCGGCAGTATCTGCCCGACAAGTGCTCGCGGACCGTCGAAGACCACGATATGGTCCCACACGCTACGGCCGACGAGCTGCACGATCTCGTTGCCAACACTCGCCCGTTTTTTCGCGGCCTTGCTGGGACCTTCCACCAACACCTCGAGGTCTTTCCCGACCAGCGGAAGAGTGTCCTCCAAGCTGATGGCGTTTTGCACGGCCAGAAGATCATTGTTCCGCCGCCGCTTGACCTCGTCCGGCACGTCGTCAGGCAGGGTGCCGGCCGCCTTGGTCCCGGGGCGTTCACTGTACTTGAAAATAAAGCTGTTCTTGAACCTAGCCCAGCGAACAAGATCGACCGACTGCTGGAAATCTTCTTCCGTCTCGCCGCAGAAGCCGACAATGAAGTCACTGGTGATTGCCGCGCCGGGAATGATCGACCGGATTCGCTCGATCATCTCGCGATAGTATTCGACCGTGTAGCCTCGCTTCATCCGCTTCAATTGCTCGTTGGAACCACTCTGCGCCGGCACGTGCAGATAGGGCGAGACCTTCGGCAGGTCGCGGACGGCTTGCAACAGATCGTCGGTCATGTGCCGCGGGTAGTTCGTAACGAATTTGATCCGACGTAGGCCCTCGATGTCGTGCAAGCGAGCCAGCAGGTCGGAGAGCCGCTGTGTCTGGCCTTTGCTGGGATCCTCATAGCTGTTCACGGTTTGGCCGAGGAGTGTAACTTCCTGACAGCCGTCAGCGGCCAGGCAGCGGATCTCACTCACGATTTCCGCGGCGGGGCGGCTCTGCTCCGGCCCTCGCACCTTGGGTACGATGCAGTAGGTGCAGAACTTGTCGCAGCCGAACATGATCCGCACCATTGCCTGGAACGGCGAGGAGCGCAGCTCTGGCGGACGGGGCGGATCGAACTTGGCAAAACTCTCTTCGACGAGCGCGCGGCGCTCCTTCATGCGGTCGAGGCTCACTTCCAATCGCGGCTCGCGATGCCGCTGCGAGGCCACTTCTTCCAGTATTTCCGGCAAGCGGCTCAACTGCCCAGGCCCGATGACCAGATCGACATGTCCGGCACGGCGAAAGATCAATTCCTGGTCCTTTTGCGCCATGCACCCCAAAACGCCGATGATTGTCTGGGGTTTTCGCTCTTTCAGCGGGCGCAAGCGGCCCAGTGCACTATAGATTTTGTCTTCGGCATGCTGCCGCACGCTGCACGTGTTGTAGAGGATCGTGTCGGCGTTGCGCGGACTATCGACCAGCTCGTAGCCCGCCTGGACAAGGCTGGACGCGATCAGCTCGCTGTCCAGCACGTTCATCTGGCAGCCGATAGTCTCGAGGTAGACGCGTTTGGTCATTCAAGTACGCCAGACTTTCCAGCCTGACCTTGTCAGGGTTTACTACTGTCAGGCTAGAAAACCTGACCTACTACACTACTTTGCCGCGCGACGCCTTGGCCTGTTTGGCGGCAGCGGCCTTGCGGCGATTTGTTTCCTTTTCCACCTCGTCGCGAAATTCTGCCATCACTTCGTTGCGTTTGTGGGACATAAGCCGCATGAGGGCAACGACGGCGACATACCCGGCCACAATCCACAGGACGACGCTCCAACTATCCATGTTTCCCCCCATTCCTTTCGCAGTTTTGGATACTCCATCACACCAACCATCGCTCGCTCGTGGTCTTGTGCCGGACCTCGACCTGCGGCCGCGTCTCGCCGGCAATCAAGCAAAACTCGAGCGGCAACTTTCCGCTCGAAAGAACCTCGGGCCGTTCAAGCGTCGATTCGCCCACTTTTTGCAGACTGCCGTCTTGATGCCGATACAGTTCGAGGACCCACGACTGCCGATTGACAATCAGTAGTTCACGCACGCCGATTTGCGAGTAAAAGCGTATCTTCTCGTACGTGCGATCGCGCGGACTGGTGATCTCGATGATGAAATCCGCCGGCCCGGTCCAAAAGCGGTTGTAGTTTTCGGCCGCCGTGTCGGCCATGAAGACCACGACATCCGGCACACGGTAGTCATGTTCCCAATCTTCTACCGATGCCGCAAGATTCACACCAGGACGGACTTTACCAAGACCGGGCAGTCCGACACTTGCACCCAGTACGAAGGTAAAGTTGGACACGATCTCTTGGTGATCGTCGTTCGCCATCGGGGGCATGAAATAGACTCCTTCCCAGACTTCGTCATGTTGGTCGGCACCCCACGCCTGCCGCTGCTCTTTCAGTTCTTCCTCAAGCCGAGGATTTTCAATCAGCATTGCCATGGAAATTTAACCTGTTCTGGGCACCAATGATATTCGCCACTATCCATTCTACAGCGCATCCCCCCAAATGATAAGACCAACAATTCATCTCTTGTAGCACGTTAAGGCATAGGGTAAAATTGATCCTAGATGAGTATCTAAGTTAACATGTCCGTTGCGAAAAGGGTCCGTGGCAAGCGTAGGGTGGGACGAGTGAAACGAGCCCCACCATTTTTCCTAGGTATATATGTCCGTTGCGCGGGTCCTAATCGGGTAGTTCCCGCGGCAACAATGGATGGAAATCCCAAGTGAGCGTCCAAGAATCACGGCATGACATTTTGAAAGATTCCGAGCCTTCCGGAGGTGACGCCGCAGCACTTCGCCAGCGTGTCTTGTCGTTGCGCTTGCCGCAACAGAACTCCTCCCGCGGCACCGGCAACGCACGAGCCCCCTGGGCGTTGGTCGTCATGCTAGCGGTCGTCGTTGGCGTACTCGTCTATTTGTTGCTCCAGCGGGGATCGCCCGACACGCACGCCACGGCTTCCCAGGAAAAATCTCCTGCGGAAGCGCAGGCAGCATCCTCCGGCAATATCGCCTTGGATTCCAAAGGCTATATCATGCCCGTGCAGCGGATCCTCGTCAGCCCGAAGGTTAGCGGCATGATTGTCAAGCTCGATATCCTTGAAGGCCGCCGAGTGAAGAAGGGTGCCATTCTGGCCGAGTTGGAAGACATTGATTACAAAGCCGATCTGGCCCACTCCGAGTCATCGTTGGAAGCAGCACGGCAGCGGTTGGCTGAAATCGAGGCCATGCGGCCGCAAGAAATCGGCCAGGCCAAGGCCGAGTTAGATCGGGCCAAGGCCGAGTTGGTGCAGTTGAAGTCTGACTTCGAGCGAAGTGGCGATCTTTATCTGAAGCAGAAGGCCCTTTCGCAGTTGGAATACGAACTGGCCGAGAGCAAGTATCGCTCGGCCGATCAGCGGGCTCGCTCCATGGAATTTGCCCTGAGATTTCTGGAGAGTTCGCGAGGCATGAAGGTGGCCGCCGCGGAAGCGGAAGTGCGACAGTCCGAGGCCGATCTGGTCAAAGCCCGATGGCGATTGGAGAATTGCAAGGTTCGCGCTCCGATCAGTGGCACCATATTGAAGAAGAACGCCGAGGAAGGCAATCTCGTGAACCCCATCGCCATGAACGGCTCTTTCAGCCTTTGCGATCTGGCCGACCTTTCCGACTTGGAAGTGGAACTGACGATCCAGGAGCGCGACATCAGCAAGGTATCGCCCGGACAAAAGTGCAAAATCCGCACCGAAGCCTATCCTGATCGCGTCTACAATGGAGTTGTTTCCCGATTGATGCCCGTCGCCGATCGCAGCAAGGCGGCGATTCCCGTCCGAGTCAAAGTTGCTGTTCCGCAGGCCGAAGAAGGTGTTTATCTCAAACCCGACATGATCGCCATGGTTTCATTTTTGAATGATTCCTCGGCACCGGAAGACAAATCGGCAAAGAACTCGACGGAGAATGCCGACATAACGAAGCCGCCAGCGGCGGATCCGAAATAAGTAACCTACCCAAGTCGCCCACCTCATGACGCATTCCAATACTCCCATCGTTCGTGTTGAGCACGTTCACAAATATTTTCGACGCGGCAGTGAGCGCGTCGATGTCCTTC
>JANXQG010000398.1 GCA_025356915.1 Planctomycetota bacterium
GATCGCCCCGCAGAAAAGGTTGCAATGTCGCCGTCGATCGTGGCGGGGCCGGAATTGTTTGCGCCGATACAACCGGTCGCAGGCGGGACGCCTACGCTACAAGGTAACGCAGGCGGGAGACCTACGCTACGAAGCAACGCAGGCGGGATGCCTGCGCTACGAAGCAACGCAGGCGGGAGACCTACGCTACAAGGCAATGCGAGCGGGACGCCTACGCTACCAGTTCGATCGGAAGCGATGGAAAAAATTGCTGCCCAAGCTGACCGGCAGATCCGCCATGGATATGAACTAGCCAACCGCGAGGCCTACTTTGCCGCCAGGGCGGAGTTTACCACCGCGCTGCGTCTGATTGCTCAAGGATTAGATAACGATCGCAACACGATGGTCCACAGCCAGGCATTGACTGCCGCCCTGACCGCCATGAAAGAGGCCCAGGACTTTATCCCGGCCGGCGGAAAGCTCGAAGGCGAACTCGATCTTCCGCCGATCGTTGCCAGCCATCGCACTCTCGTGCTGAAGAATGTGCCCCCGGAACAGTTGCAAGCCATGCGGGCTTTGAAACAGTATTTTACCTTTGCCCAGCAGCAGCTTGCCCTGGCTGCCGGGCAGGAGGTCTCCGGATCGATGGCCCTGGGCGCGTTGGGTAAGATGCACGCCGCGCTGGCAAGCAAGCCGAATCCTGAGATCGTTAGCCCAGCAGCGAAGGCGATGGTCTTCTTTCATGCGGCCATCTTGGTTTGTCCGCGAAACTACATGGCAGCAAACGACCTGGGTGTTCTGTTGGCGCACAGCGGCGATTCCGTGGGGGCCTGTCGTGTGTTGGAACACAGTGTGCAGGTCTGCCGCTGCACGGAAAACCTCAGCAATCTAAGCGTGGTCTACCGCCAGATTGGCCAGCAACGTCTGGCGGAACTTGCCATGCAGAAGGCCCAGGTGGCCAAAGCGGCGGAAATTGCCCAACAGAAAAGTGCCAGTTTCTCAGCCGGTGGCAAGGTCCAGTGGGTCGATCCCACGGCACTCGTCCAGTCACCCGGTTCGTGGACCGATCCGCCGGCAAAACCCGCGACCACTGCCAGCCAGCAAGGTGCTGGGCCTGCGAGTCCCAATTCCCCCAAACCGGTCTTCGGCATGGTGCCGACACAGTATGGCGCCACGACAACACGCTGAGAAATTGATGTTCTGAAGAATGATCAACATTAAAGCCAAAAGAACCGCGATGAAACCGCTTCGCAATACTTTGAAAATTTCGTCCGTCAATTCCGGATCGCGCCGGCTGCACAACCTCGTTGTTGCTCTTTTAGGTGTTTTGCTGGTGGTAGCCGCCACGGCAGTCGCCGGCGGCGGTGATTCGATTCTTCAGCCGATTCCGGCTGGACCGTTTGTGGCCGGTATCCCGTGTCAGGGTTTGGGGCCTGCCGCACCGTATCCAATTTGCGGTGTGGATTGTGCGAATGGGTGTGCATCTTGTCGTGGCTGCGGCCGCGAGTGTCGCTGGGAGGACGCCCGTTTCATCGCCTGGCAGGCTTATGCCCAGGGGGAATACGTCGGCCACGCGCGGACCGAACACGTACCTGAATACCGCATCCGCGTCGACGATCAGTTGGAAATGCTCTATCGTGTGACCCGCGATGAGACCCGTACGCAGTACAAGTTGAACGTGGGTGACGAGGTCCGCGTCGAATCGTTTACCGATCCGGAGTTGAATCGCACCCTAATGTTGCAGCCGGACGGAATGATCACGCTTCGTCTTTTGGGCCAGGTTCACGCCGCGGCTCGCACTGTCACACAGTTGCGCGACACGCTGGAAGAACTATATAAGAAATACTACAAGGTGCCCTCGATCACGGTCACACCAACGAAGGTCAACACGCAGTTGGATGACCTCCGTTCAGTGATTGATCGCCGCGGTGGCATCGGCGGCCAAGCGGCAAATGTTCGCGTGGCACCCGACGGCACGATCTCGTTGACGGCTATCGGCTACGTCCACGCCCAGGGTCTTTCACTCAACGAACTGCGGCAGGAAATCAACGAACGCTACCGCGAGAAGATCGAGGGCATGGAGATCATTCCCGTGCTGACCGCCAGGGCATCGCGCTACGTCTACGTGTTGGGCGAGGTTCGCACTCCTGGCCGTTTCGAGATGGTGGGGCCGACAACCGTCTTGCAAGCACTGGCCATGGCAGGTAGCTGGAACGTGGGCGCCAATACGTCGCAAGTTGTGGTTTTCCGCCGTGGAGACGATTGGCGGCTGATGGCCACGATGCTCGATCTGCAAGGGGCCTTGCGCGGCAAGCAGCCTTGTCCCAAAGGCGAGATTTGGCTCTCCGACAGCGATGTGATCATCATCCCCAAGAGCCGTATCCTGGAGGCGGACGACTTCATCAATCTGGTCTTCACCCGCGGTTTGTACGGCGTGTTTCCCTTGCAATCGCAAATTACGTTCGCAAAGTTGACGTCGATCTAATCAGGTGTACGAGCTGTATTGACTATAAAAAACCGTTTGTAGTAAACTCTGCGGACGATTGTTCCGATTAAGTAATCTAGGTAGATATTGCCGATTATGTAAAATTTCCGGCACCGACCCCGGCCTCTTCTCTAACCTAGACAAACCTGATCATGTCGAATCCGTCCGTCGACCAGATTCGCGGAAAAAAAGCCCCACCGATTACGGAATTGGTTGCTGAAACCCGCATCGATTCACCGCACTTGGCTGCCAATATGGACCAATTCGAGGACGCGGTCGCTGCCGAGGTAGCTGAATTGGGAAGCGGCATCGACCTGGAGACGTGTGGCCGCGAAGAGCCCTCCTCGCCTCTGCCTGACCCCGAAACAATCTCACGGCAAGTTCAGGCCCAGGCGGCGCAGCTTGCCGAGCACCTCCGTGGCCGGCAGCAGGAACTCGATCACCGCGAGGCCGAACTCAATGCTAGGGACGCACAACTGGAGCGCGACGCCCGCGCAGCACGGCTCTGGCTTGAGGAGCGAACTGCCGAGTTGGAAGAGACGGCCCAGCCGGCCGAGACCATCGTTCTGCAAGAAGAAGCGATCTGCCGCATGGCCGAGGCATTGGCTGAGAGGGATCGACGTCTAGCCGAGTCGGAATCTGAATTGGACAGGCAAATGGCGGCCATCCAACAGTTTCACGAGCAATTGACCGTCG
>JANXQG010000403.1 GCA_025356915.1 Planctomycetota bacterium
CGTGCAATCCTTCATAGCACAACGGCAGCAAGAGGCATTGTCGTTGACCGATATCTCGTATGTCACAAAGATCAAGCTGTCGAGCGTATCACGTTCACATGCCCTAGCCCTGCAGCAGCTGCGGCAGAATGCGGTCAACGACATATTCTCTTTCGAGGACCTCGATGTTGATTTCATCCTACGCCCTAACAAGGAGGTGTGCGTAGCGTGTGAATCACTTGTAGAACCCAAGGAAGGCGTCCAAACAACAGATAAGTTCATATGGTGCTCTCAAGAATGTGTGGACGAAAAGTCAGCTGAGGAAGCCCTTCTGGAGCACAAGTACAGCGTGTCTACATCTAGACTCCTACAGTTCCTTACATATAGGATTCTGGGTAAGTCCAAAACCAACAACGTCTATGATGCTGACACCGTGCAGGTGATCAGCCACGCGTTGGGTCTTTCGGCTGCGATGACGGAGCGTCTGCTACGAAAGCACCACCTATGGCAGGAGGAGGCCAAAAGGGAGGCAAAGAACGTGCAGGTCGTGGAAGCCGACGGGGATCGACGTACGTTACGCCGTATGCAGAAGCTGTCATCGATGCACGAGAACCTACAGAAGATGCTAAATGCTAAGTACAAGAGCACGGCATCAGCGCAAGACGCAAAGGCTTCTGTACTGGAGATGGAGAAATGTCTGGCACTACAATGAAAATACAGGTCAGCATCGAAGGACGCGAGGAACCGATTGAACTTGAGCTGGAGGGCGTGAGGCAGCATTTTGCCTTCGTAGAAGGTGGGCGCGCCTACTGTCTAGACGACGGATCTCTCTATTGTATACCAGGTATAGAGAAGTTGACACCTGGATCGCTGCAAGCCGTTCTGGAAATGGCGAGGCAGAAGGTCGGGGAAACTGTCGCGGTACCCGATACTGACGCGGACTTCGACGCGTTGAATCGTGAAGACGATGCCGCACGAGAGAAGCGTGAAGATGATGCTGTACGCAAGCTACTAGAGGAGGCGTGCAAGATTGTGGACAATGATCCTGGTCCGATCACCTTGAAAGCGCTTGCAGCCTCACTTGGCATAGTAGAAAAGTAGTCCTCGTGATTCCTAGTAGGTTAGTTTCGATATAGACCCCCTCTCTTACGTTCCGCATAGGGAAGACGAAAAATGGCAACTCCTGTACTGACGACAACGCGATACGTGAAGCCGGGTGCGTACATTGGGCGCATCATTCGCCCTGACCCCACCACGACCAGCTTCGTTCGCACACCTTGCTACGTTGGCAAGGGGAGCCGTCTGCAGACGTTGAGCATCCTCTTGCAGAGGAGCTACGTCAACAACGCGTCGTTGACGTTCTCCACGACGTCGCCCAACATCGCACCGCTTGTGTACTCGGCTGCTAACGATCAGACAGTTGCCACCCTGTACAACACCAAGTCTGGTTCTGCACTTCCAGTACCCGTCAGCAAGTGGAAATTTATCGAATCCGTTCCAGGTTCGAAGGTCTTCGACCAAGTCCTCATCCTACCGCAGGCGTTCGACATCAACGCCGTGTATGCGATCAACTACCAGTCGACGAGCCGCACGTACAAAGATCCGATCAAGAACGTTACAGACCTGCGTCTCGTACGATCGGTAGGCAACTCTGAGGGACAGAGCCTCTACGTAGAGAACGAGAACTTCCTGGTTAGCAACCAGGTCAGTGCGATCTCCTCCGGGCTGACCAATGCGCACGCGACATCCGGCTTCACCAATGTCGCGAAGGTCAAGGGCACGCTGGCCACTGGTTCGGTCACCATCGCGGCCGGATCGAACTACACGCATCCCTACAATCGTACATACACGCTGCGTTGCACGAACATCGTCGCTACCGTCTACTCCTTCGAGTGGGAGTCCATTGAGGATTCTGCTGGCAACAACATGCTTCCGCGCGTTCCGGTGGCCACCCCGCCGACGATCAGTGCACCGTCGTTCGACGTCGATACATCCATCCCTGCATCGCAAACGGTCGCGCTGAACCACCACCTACTAGGCGGTGGCAACCTCGGCGTAAGCCTTCTGATCCTTCCTACGTCAGGTGGCGCCATCGCGACTAACGATGTCTGGCAGTTCACAGCGCTGGGCTCCAGCCTTCTGGAAGTGGATAGCTCGTACTCGAATACGAACCAGTTCAGCAGCATCGGTACGCCTGTGGCCACGCTTCGTGGTGGTAGCACCGGTAGCGTCAGCGTCTACGACTACACGGAGTTCACGGGAACGTCGAACCGCCGTTACACGGTAGAGTGCACGGCAGTTGCGGGCGTTAGCCCCAACCGACAGGCGACATTTGCATGGCAGGGTTACGGCGATACAGGCGTAACCAGCGGTGTGTTCATCATCAACGAAACGACTGGAACGAACCTTGGCGTTGTCATCGAATCTGGATTGAGGCTCAACTTCAGCTTCGGTGCCGGACAGTTCGTTATTTCGACATTGCCGACGGGCAACATTGGTGACATGTTCGTCATCTCGTGTTTGGCTCCGATGCGGTCACCCATCGCCAAGGACAACCGCAACTACACGCTCAGTGTCAACGGCATTGCCGCTGGCAATTCGTTGGCTGTGCCCTCCCCGCAGGCGTTGGGGTTGTTCTACCAGTCGGGGACAATCGAGGGAAGTTACGGCCTTCTGAGCCTACCGGCATCCACGGGATCGCGTGTATGGGCGATCACCATGCCTACAACGCTCGGACCTGTTGTACCCACGGTCGGCAACATTGGAGCCGGCATCATCACGGTCGGAGGAACACCGACCGAAGCTGTCTATATGGTCGTGAAGATCATGGCTCCTGGCCTCCCTGGTGTCGCAACCTTCGCCGTCAGCTTGGATGGTGGCCTAACCTACGGTGCTACGACCCTATCGCCTGTGGCGCTGGGCACGTATCTGGTCGTCGGTACGGGCATCAGCCTAACATTCGCGGGTCTATTCACAGCTCTGGACACGTACAACGTGAACAGCCTCATCCCTGGCTACAACAATTACGCAACGGGCGCGTTCACTCTTCCGGGTGATTTCGTCATGCGGGCGCGTAATATTGGCGCCGACATGTCGCTTCCTCCGCGCCAGGATCGTTTCGCAGCCAATGACACATACACGTTCACGTTCTCGGACCTTTTGACATTCGAATGGTCCATACAGGCGCGAGCAACCGAGTCGTTCAACACGACGCAGATTTTCACTGATGTCCTCGGGACCATCACAGGTACCGCTGGACGCAAGTACGTTACGCTGGTCAACAGCCCAGTAGCCATCCAGTACGTGCATAACGCACCTGCCGGAACAGTACTGTCGTACGTGCAGATTGCTGGAACTCCATACATCGCGTTCCCGATCGCTCCCGTGGGAGGTGTGGAAATTTTCTACACCTGGCGCGGTACGGAGCCAGACCCTAGCAATTTCTACTACGCCACGGTAGACGTCATTCGTCCTGTTGCGCAATTCAACAAGGTTATCCGTGCCCTCAACAACGATGATGCAAACCGCATCTGGGGACCAATCGACCCGTCGAACGATGTTCAGATCATGGCCAACATCGCGTTCGAAAACTTCGCTCCGCAGGTCATGATCTGCCAGGTAGCGGATGCTAGCGGATCTGGCGCCTTCTCCGATCAGGACTACAAGAACGCCATCACGGCTACCGAGAAAAACTCGATGCTCACCGATGTCGTGGTGCTGAATCGATTCAGCGTACTTGGCTTCTCGTTGCTCAGCAACGAGGCCATGAACGACCCGTTCCAGCGCAAGGAGCGTATGCTGTGGGTAGGTTGCCCGGCCAACACGGCCATCGGAGACACACAGACCCCAGGTACCCTCACCTATCTGGCGCGCAACACGCTCCAGGTCTTCGGTGATAACCAGGCTCACGGGCGTCGTGTCCTCCTGGGTAATACGTTCGCGTCCCGCACGATCACGTTGGGTGATGGGTCGGGCGCTTCCGTGAGTCTCGACGGTTCGTTTATCGCCGGTGCAGCGGCGGCCAAGAACGCTAGTTTCACCGACCCTGGCGCCCTGTTGCTACGAACGACAGTGACCGGATTCGACAACAACCTATCGCCCACCACGGTGGCGATGCAGACATTCGGTGAGGACGAGGAGTTGGCAATCGGTGGAGCATCGATTCTCTATCTTTCCAACCAGGGTACGCTCACCAGCCCGGTGTTCCGCTTCGAGGACTCCTCCACGGTAGACACCAGCAGCAGCGACAACAACGAGATCAACGCGCAAAACCAGCAGTTCTTCGTCACGCGAGATGTCCGATCCCGGATGGATAGCACGCTGATCGGATTCGTACCCCCTAGCCAGCAGGCTGGTATCGCGACGATCAAAAACCAGCTGATCATCTACCTGACGGAGTACATCGGCCGTGGTATCATCGCCGACTACACCAACGAAGACGGCTCCAGCCGGCCCATCGACCCATCGAATGACGTCATCGTCATGCGTGACAAGACTGACCGCACACTTTACTACGTCCTATATTGGTATAATATAAGGTATGGTACGAAGAGAATCTTCGGGATGTACAGCGTAGACAAGCGCGTCTTCGGCACGGCATAAGCAGGTCAGTATCATGGTCATGGTATGTACCATGACCATGATACGAACTGAGATCCATGAACCTCTCCAACGCTCAATGCCACTTAGCACGGCGCATCCTTGCGTTGCCGGTCTTTGACGTGGATGAGCTACGTAGTGGGTACCAGCAAGCGTACAAGAGCCTGCCGTCGAACTTGCGCGACACTGGTGCGTTGACCTTTTGGTTCGACACGGACAGCGACCTACACGCTGAAGACGAGAACGAGAACAGCTACAACTACGACGACCTCACTGGTCGCTGGGACTGCGTGCAGGATGTAACCGAAGAGACGCGTAAGTACCCTCCGGAGGTCCCAATGCCCAGGAGGAAACAGATTGTTGCGCTCCTTCTTGTGGCCGCCAAGCTATTGATGTCACAGCCACAGATGACGGAGCACCATGAGCGTTGAACATTCCAAGGAGTTCTACAAGCTGTCAGCGGACGAGAAGCTGAACACGCTCTACGACGTCATCGCCCGAGTGGCTGACGGGCAGCTTAAGCTGCACAATATTGTGGACCCCGTTCAAGGCACACGACGCGTCGCCATGCTGGCAGTATCTGGGTTCCTTGGTGGTGCCGTAGCGCAGATTGTGTTTTTAACATTGCTGGCCGTGTCGTGTCGTTGACCGACGACTTCGTCCCACCCTGTGAATACTGCTGGAATCCTCCAGCAACAACCTTCGAAGAAGGTGTGCACAACACGGGGGATTGTGGCTGTGAGGACGCACGTCAGCTATGCTGGCGCGCATGGGGCAAGTGTGCTGGTGCGTACAATGCGACGGACAAGGAGCCATACTGCCATGAAGAAAGGTGAACTGTTCAAACGAATGGTCGACGACGTAGGCGACCTTGACGTCAGCGTGCTGGCAGTACCATCGAACCACCGTGTGAACCGTGTACTTGCTGCCAGGTTGATCCGCATTGCCAACGGGCTACTCGAAGGCGAAGGAACGGGCAGCGACGATGGTGTACCAACGAACTTCTACAAGGGGACGTCCTCCGCGATTGCTACGTGGCTCCACAAGAACTCCGATGACTACCCGCATGCCATCAAGCGCATCACCGCGTACATTAACCGTGCCGGTAAGACACTATCGGCGGCAGATCGACAGAGGCTAGAAGCAGCTAAGGATAAGCTACGGAAACTCTACGGTAAATCGGCAAGGACCGCTGGTGTCGAGGATCTTGCCAAGAAGCTTGGTGTCAAGCTGGACCTCCTGAAAGGCCGGCATTACTGGACGATCTCCAGGATCGTCGTCCCACCTGAGGCGCGTAGCCAGGGGGCAGGGTCCCAGGTCATGAAGGCCATATGTGCCGACGCTGACGCCGTGGATGCCACGGTGTCGCTGACACCGTCCACCGACTTCGGTGGCACCTCGGTGGCCCGCCTGGTCCGTTTCTACAAGCAATTCGGGTTCGTCGAGAATCGTGGCCGCAACAAGGAATTCGCTATCAGCGAGTCCATGTATCGCCTACCAAAAGGCCTGTGATGGATCTCTCCGGTAAGCTGCAGCATTGCAAGGCCAAGGACGTTCGTCGCCTAGCCAAGTGGTTGGGACTCAAGAACCGTAGTTTGAAAGCTGTCGAGAAGTTCCTGGAAGAGCGATCGTCGTGGCCTCCTCCAGTGTACGAAAGGAAATGGTAAAATGGCATTCTTAGGTATCCGTGTCCCCGAGGAGATTGCGAACGTACTATCCCGCCTGGACGTGTCGGGCACCAAGGAGCCAAGAGATGAGATGCACGTGACGATGCTCCTCACCGACAACGATGACGTGGATGCCTTGATGCTGGCCATCAGGACCACCATGGAGGTCACCCGAGGGTGCCGACCTGTGCAATTGACCACCAGTTTGGTGACCAGCTTCCCTTCCGACCAGGATATCCCAGTGATCGCCAAGGTCGAAAGCCCAGCACTACACGAGTTGCAAGAGCGCATCAAGCAGGAGTGGGCCGCGAAAGGTGTCGAATTCTCCAACAAGTTCCACGAGTACAATCCGCACTGTACGCTAGCATATTCGCCCGCAGGTTCCCAGGTGACCGATCAGACGTTCGACGCCATCACGTGGACGGCAACGCACCTGGAGATGTGGTGCGGAAGACACGACGATTCGGGGATGAACGTCCTATTCCCACTCCATGAGACCGAGAATGTGGAGGCCAGCCTGAAGCTCATCGAGGCTGCGTTCCGGCTGGCTGCTGTGTCAGATGGGTGACGAGAGGACTACCCAGAAGTCGCTCGCCAGGTTGGCGTCGGCAACGTAGGCGTATGTGAGCCAGAAGTACCCTCCGATGCGTTGTATAGATGCAAAGTGCCCATCGGTGCGAAGACGGTTCCAGAGATGGTTGTCTTCAAGTTGTGGAACCGTCGTGGTGGTACGCGATATTGAGCATCGAGTCCATACTATGTAGTATTTCTCATGAAGCAGCGTTCCGCGGTCTACGTGGATGTTGTGGCTCGGTGGACGGGTAACCGTACGCTGGATTTGGAGCCATACATGCTGACCCCGTTGGCCGATGAGGCCGACAACGTGTGGCACCAAGAGGCCCTACGGAGGTACTGCCTAGAGGAAGCGCGTAGGCGCTAGTTTCAAGTATGCGTACGCTGGCAGCACGGCTGATCCAAGTGGCCAAAAGCTTGATGGAGGAGCAGAAACCGCTACGCGCATACCAAGCCGCGCGCAAATCGCGTACGGCAGAATGATCTCCATGTTAGTACTGTACTAGGGGCAAATACCCTCATGGTGGCTAGGCCACCCTAACCCAAGTTTATAGAGGCAGTCTAAACCAAGTTTATCTAAACCAACCTTACCCGGCTTACAACAAAAAGACACTGAATTCGACAACCCTACGGGTAAGACAAATGAGCAACGAGAAACTTTTTCTGACGGGAACCGACGTTCCCGCCGTTGACGGCCTAAAGGGCCAGGGTGACGCTCCGGGGTTCAGCCGCTACGCGACTGCTTCGGGCGATCGTGAGATCAACGCTTCTTCGAAGCGCGACCTCATGAACCAGATTGGTGCGTTCATGAAGACCGCACAGTCCGGTGGCGTTTCGCGTCGTGGCGATGTCGGCGAGGCGCAGCAGCGCTTTGCGGACTTCAAGGC
>JANXQG010000491.1 GCA_025356915.1 Planctomycetota bacterium
GCCAACGCGGTGGGCCTCATCAGCTTGAACAAGAAGTGGTACGAGACCGACAGCTACAAGGACGTCCGCGAAATCGACGTTCTCGAGGACAAGAAGGGCGAAGACCCCACGCGTCGCATTCAAAAGGCCGATCTTATGCGGCTCGTCACCAAGGGCCTGAATCGCAATGAGCGGTTGATTATCATCCTCTATTATTATGAGGAACTGACGATGAAGGAAATCGGTGCCACGCTCGACCTCTCCGAAAGCCGCGTCAGCCAGATGCACAGTTCGATCGTCGATCGCCTGAAGAGCCAACTTGGCCGCAGAAGGCCCGAATTCGGGTCGTAAGACGGACTGTTGACCATGCCTTCAATAGCCGCATCATCCGTGCTTCGCGCCCATCTTGCCTCGACGCCCGTTGCCCGCGGTGCAAGCTGGTTCGTTGCCCTGGCGGCCTTTACGCTGATCGCCGTCTCGGTGGGAAGTTATTTCTATCATCGCCGACAGTTGGACTCGATCGCGGCCAAGCACCTGCGACTGGTGGTCGCCGGATCAGGACAGTTGCAAGTCGGAATGCCGAGCGTATACAACCTCCAGGCCACCACGGTTACCGGGGTGCCGTGGGCGGCCCAGGTGGAGTGGTCGCTCTCCACGGCCGATGGCAAGCGACTCGTCGATCGCAAAGAACCAACCGACGACCAGGGCCGGCTGACCATGGTCGTGCCGGCCGATATGGACCTTCCCACGCGGTCGGACGGGCAATCACAACTTACCGTCACTGTCGGCGGGGGCGTGAACCCGCCGAGCGTTGTGCTGCCGCTGCCTATTCGGCCGGCGAGTTATCTTACGCGTCTCTGGCTCGACCGTCGCAGTTATCGGGCCGGTGAAACGATTTACTATCGCTCGCTGACGGTCTCTCGCTACAATTTGATCGCTCACCGTACGCTCCCCATGGAGTTCGAGATCCTCGATCCCAAGTTGCTCCCGCTGCCGGACTCGCGAATCGATGGCCTCACCAATCAGGGCGTCGGCAACGGCTCGTTCCGGCTGAGTGATTCGCTACCCGCCGGCACCTACACGCTGGTGGCCCGTGGATTGGACAATGTATTTCCCGAAGAGCGTTTGGCGTTTGAAGTAATCGGTCCAGCGACGCCGCATTTTCCAGCGAAGACGATTACCGAGGAAATCCCCAAGCGCACAGGGGCCCCACACGTTGACTTCTACCCCGAGGGCGGAAATATGGCCGCCGGGATCGAGAATCGTGTCTATTTTGCTGCCCGTGACGCGAAAGGTCAACCGATGGAGATCCGTGGCAATATCGTGGATAGCAAGGGCGCAAGTGTGGCGACGGTGGAATCATCCCCCGGCGGTCTGGGAATATTCACCCTCATGCCTGACGCTGCGGAAACCTACCTGCTGAAAATTGTCAGCCCGGCGGGCATCAACGAATCACCGCGGATACCACCGGCATCTTCCGATCAGAAGATCACGATCGCGACGGGGCGGGGCGTCTTTGCCTCGGGTGCCCCGCTGGAGTTCAATGTCCGGGCAGTGAAGGATCGTCTCCCGCTCGTCATTACGGCTCGCCTGCGTGGGATGCTCGTGAGTCAGCAGATGCTCGTTACCTCGTCGCAGGATCAGCAGGGGAAGGCCAACACGGTGTCGATTCCCTTGGATGACCAGGTCGCTGGAGTGATCCGCTTGACCGTTCACGACTTCACAAAGAGTCCGCCAAAAGTGCTTGCCGAGCGGTTGGTTTATCGCCAGCCGCGGCGACTGGTCATTCGTGTAGCCGAGGGAAAGGAGCCAGGCGACGAGCTTGCGCTTTTCGTTCAGAATGAGAAGGGGCGGCCCGTCGCCGCTGTTTTGGGACTGACGGTGCTCGATGGTGGGAAAGACAAGACCTCTCGACCAAACCGCTCCTGGCCCGATCTGCTGCATGTTTTGTTATTGGACGGTGACTTGGAGAATCCGGCCGCGTTGGAGAACTTCCATTTGAATCTTTCCGATACCGACGCAGCGGCGGCGACACTCGATCTCGAACTCGGTTGCCAGAGGCCGCGCACGGTAGAAAAACCCAGTGCCGCGAATCGCACCCAGATGGAAAAAAGTGGGTTTTCGTTTGCTGGGCGAACTGGAACTGGTCCCGCCCCATGGCTGCGCCTAGACCCGGAAATGCCCCCATCGCCTTTCGTACTCTTCGATAACCTGAACGAATTGCAAGCACGGTACGAAGCGACGCTGAGCGAGTATCGGGCCAAACGAACGCATGTCGTCAACGCCTTGATTATGCTCAGTTTTTTCGGCGGACTGGCACTGGCATTGCTCGTGACCATGTTGGCCCTGCTGCGTATTGTCTGGGGCAGCCGGCTTTGGCTGCCAACCGTCGTAGCAACGATCTGTTGCGTCGTCGTCACAGCCGTGTCGAACGAACCTAGCCGAATGAAGCCCGTCGAAACCGCGACAGTCGGGTTTGCTCCTTGCGTACCTTGCTTTGACGCCGAACACAAGGAGCAAAACCGCTGGGAATCGGCCATCTCCGAATCCATGCCGGCCGACAGCAAGCTGCGAAATCTTGCCGATAAACTCAGTAAGACGGGTGGCGACGAGGAAAAACTGAAATCCGATCGATTTATCGTGCGGCAGTACGCATCGCCCGACATAGCCCGTTCCATCGCGGGTGAAGATGGTGCCAAACCGCTGGCCTGGTATCCGCTCGTGATGGCTGGCACCGATGGCCGCGTAGCCTTGCCAGGCCTCGCGCCCGCTGCCGGTCGGCCGGTTCGCCTGTTCATCGACGCCCACGGCGATGGCCGGATCGAGTCATGCGAGTTGCTGATAAAATAGCAGGTGACTATTGGGGGGTCAGGAGAATTGCAAAGTTCAACGCGAAGGGGTCAGGTCGATGTTTTCGGAAGGATCTCAGGTGAATTTCATGCGTTCTCGCCGGAAAATGGAGCAGACCCCGGACTTTGCAGTTCTCCTGTTGGGGGGGCTTCGCGCCGAGGCAACTTGCGAGTATACAAGATAATATCTGATTCATGCATTACCACCGCAGTAAGGGGATACTTTCCTTGGCCAAGCCAGTAATAGATAAGAACAATTCGGACGCTCATCGCACACGGCTTCTCAACCTTCGTTCCCGCTTGCGAGGCGAGATGGGGCGGATGGCCGACGCGGTCCTGGGCCAGGGCCAAACGGGAGCTAGCAGCATGCCGATCCACATGGCCGACCTGGGCAGCGACAACTTTGAGCAGGAGCTTACCTTAAGCCTGGTCGGCAACGAGAAAGAGGCCCTCAATCAGATCGAGTTCGCCCTGGGACGGATTGCTGATGGCAGCTACGGCAAATGCGAGGATTGTGGTAAGAAGATCCCCGAGCCACGACTGGAGGCCATCCCCTACACGGCGGTGTGTGTACAGTGTGCTGCGATCCAGGAGGAGCAGCGAGGCGGCGATGAGCAGTCACCGTACTCATCACACGAAGTGGAATGAGCAGGTTTCGATCATAAGGTGGCGTACTGATGGCACAATATGTCCGGTGCCTCGAAGCCCGCTCCGGGAACTCTTGCCCATTCATTCCCTACGCCAACGGCGTTGCGTCCCAAATTGGACAATGATACCAAAATCCTTAAGTTGGTTCGTATGGGGGCTCGCTGCGATCGTCCCACCCTACTACCTGCTACTGCTGCACTGCTAGCGATTAGCTCCGCGGGTTCGCTCGGACTAATTCCTCGGCGTCCGCTCGCGGGGCATTCTGTTCCTGATCCCAGTAGGGCGATAAGCGGCGAAGATTAGCAACCATCTTAGGAAAGACCTTGAGGATGTGATCGATATCGTCGTCGGTGTTGTAGCGGCTCAAGCTGAATCGGATCGAGCCATGTACTGCGGTGAAAGGTACCTTCATCGCGCGCAATACATGCGAAGGCTCCAGCGATCCCGAGGTGCAAGCCGACCCGCTGGAGGCGCAAATGCCCGCATCGCTTAACTGATAGAGCATCCCCTCGCCTTCAACGAAGTGACAGGAGATGTTCAGTGTGTTCGGCAATCTCGGGCTGCCGCGGCCATTGACCTGCACGCTGGGGATCGTGGCTTCGATCGATTGTTCCAGCCGGTCGCGCAATCCGCAAACGCGGGTTTTTTCGTCCTCAAAGTACTCTTGGGCCAGCTCCAGCGCACGGGCCAAGCCGACAATGTACGGCATGTTTTCCGTCCCCGCTCGGCGGCCGGCCTCTTGGTGCCCGCCGATTATGAGCGGCCGGCAAGGTGTGCCGGGTTTGATGTATAGCACGCCAATACCCTTGGGGGCGTGCAGTTTATGTCCCGAGAAGGAAAGTAAGTCGACTTGCCGATATTCCTGCCCGAGATCGATCCGCATCTTGCCGACGGACTGCGTGGCGTCGCAATGAAAGACGATGGCGGGATCGGTTTCCTTCGTCAGCCGGGCGAGCAGCTCGATCGGAAAGACAACGCCCGTTTCATTGTTGGCGTGCATGATGCTCACCAGCAGCGTCTCGGTACTCAAGGCTCGGACGAACTGGCGCAGATCGAGATTGCCTTCGCCGTCGACATTCAAGCAGGTGATACGGTAGCCGTCTCGCTCGAGATCCTTGCATACCTCCAGCACGGCCGGGTGCTCGACCGACGTAGTAATAACGTGTCGCCGCTGCGGATTGGCCTTAGCCACGCCGAGGATCGCCATATTATTGCTCTCCGAAGCACAACCGGTGAAGAGGATCGGCTTGGCGTCGGTAAGCCCAAAGTGCCGCGCGACCACCTGCCGTGCCCGATCGAGGGCCTCGTGGACCCGCTGGGCCGGCTCGTACATCGAACTTGGATTGAAGTAGCTCTCGGCGAAGAATGGGCTCATCGCCTCGACAACTTCCGGGGCAATGGCGGTGGTGGCGTTGTTGTCGACGTAAACGATTTTCATGGGTAGACTTTCAAACATCAATCACTCTCACCCGCTCGTCGACCATCTCTTTCAGCGTCCGCTCGACAAGCATCCGTAGCGTCTGGCCCGCACCACTGCATCCGATGCAGCGGCCGGTAAGATGGCAGTAGACGAGCATGTCTTTGATGTCGACGATTTCCAGGTCGCCGCCGTCGCGCTTAAGCATCGGCCTCACGTAGTCGTCGATCACCTTGTCGATCTTCTTGGCGAATTGGTACGGCGAGAGCGCAGCCTCGTTCGGGTTGGCCGCTTGCCGGGCCTGCACAGGCTCGGTATCGGGCAACTTGGTCTGCGTGAGGATCTTCAGTTCCAGCTTGCCGCCACCCCAAGTTTCATTCAGCAGGTCTTGTAGACCGCCTGGAATATGATGACAGGCCATGCATGCCCCGCCAGCCTTAATGGCGTTGGTGATCTCCGGGATGGTGCGCAAGTTGAGTTCCTTGATCTTGCGGCGGATGTACGGTTCGCTGAGCGTGAAGCAATTGCAGACGATGCGGCCTTCGTCGCCCTCTTCGGCGTGCAGATCGATGCCCAACTGCTGCAAATCGATCCCGCGCTTCTGGGCCCAATTGAAAACGGCCGCCTCGAGCGCCTCGGCCCCCATCACCGAGCAATGGATCTTCTGCTGCGGTAGCCCCCCGAGAAAGTCGACGATGGCCTGGTTGCTGATCTTGAGGGCCTGGATCGGCGTAAAAGACCCCTGCTCGATCAGCGTGCAGAGGGCCTCGGACGCGGCGATCGCCGAGGTGCAGCCGAACGTCAGATAGCGAGCATCGGTGATGACATCCTCGGCCGGATTCGTCGGATGGCGACGGACGCGGAACGTGAAACGCATTGCATCGCCGCAGGCGAGCGAGCCGTGCTCGCCCAAGCCGTCCGGATCGTCGATCTCGCCTAGATGCGTACCCGGCTTGCCATGAACCGCGTCCATGAAAAGCTGTTTCGTCTTTTCGCTATATTCCCATGCCACTGCTGCTCTCCCGTATCGCGCCTCGGTAACTCCAACGGAATAAATTCCATTTTACGAATGCCGATTGCATTCACCTTCCTATTCAGTTTATACGCCTCAGACAAAAAATGCGAGTCCGACTGCTATTCTTGACAACAGCCATTTTTGACTGCCAGTGTTTACAATTATTTCCAGATATGTCAAAATCCAATAATTAATGGTCGAAAATAATTTCCGTGTTTTGAACGTCGGATGCCACCAGCTTACGGACTGTCGATTTAGTCGAAAGAGTTTTCCCGCCCCCGCTGGGCTTGCCCCGTGGGGGCGGACTAAATCGACAGACCGCAAGTCGGTGGTGACATTGAATAGGGGAGTTATCTCTGTCTAAATCCTTCCTTGAGGTTTTCATGGCCGAAAAATTGCCGGAAAAAAGCCGAATACTGCTCAGCGTGGTGGCACTTGATACTCCATCGTTGCCGCGGCAGCAGGAAATGCTTGAAACTTTGGCTTCCTTGTCAGGCGCGGCCGTCAACCCGAAGGCGGTCGAGGCCAAGGAAAGCAGCTTGGTGTTCCTTTTTGGCGGAAACAGAGCCGCAGTGGCTCTCGTGCCTAGCCCGATTCCGTGGTCGAATCTGGAAGGTCCCTGTGAAATTGCCTGGTGGTGGCCTGAGGCCGGCGCAAAAATGCAGGGACACAACAGCCATATTGCAATGGCGCTGGTGGGCGAAAATGACGATGCGGTTCGGCGATCAATTGCGTTGACCCATCTCACGGCGGCCGTCGCGGCCCACGTCGATGCCGCGGGAATCTATTGGGGCGGCGCGCTCGTTCACGATCCGCAGGTCTTTCTGGAAGAAGCCCGCAGTGCCTCGTCGGAGAATGTGCCCCTGCACCTTTGGATCGATTTCCGTATCGAACAGAACGATGATGGCACGCTGCGCCTGTTCACGACCGGAATGAAGGCATTGGACAAAATGGAGATCGAGATTCCTTGCAGCCGACACGAACCCAAGAAACTCTTCGACTTTGCTTACTCGATTGCCAGTTACCTGCTTTCTCGCGGAGCAGAAATACGCGACGGCCATACCATCGGCTGCTGCGAGGACGAAAAAGTTCTGGCCACGCACGCCCCTTCAATGTTGGATAGCCAGATGACCGTGCTCCGGCTGGATTTTCCGTAGGGTGCGCGGAGCGAACCTCCTCGGGAAAATGGTGGGTTACACACGGAATCGGCTCTTCCGGTTCTGGTGTAGTGTCTCCGAATTGCCGTATCTGTTGGAGTCCCGGCTTTAGCCGGTAAATGCCGCCTAAAGGCGGGACTCCAGCGATTGCCATAAATATCAATCTGTGTGAGACACTACCTAGTGTAGTGCCTCCGAATTGCCGTATCTGTTGGAGTCCCGGCTTTAGCCGGTAAATGCCGCCTAAAGGCGGGACTCCAGCGATTGCCATAAATATC
>JANXQG010000505.1 GCA_025356915.1 Planctomycetota bacterium
CCGGCCTCTTCGATCAACCCCGATTTGGGGCGCAGTCCCATCGAAAAACAATATGGCGAGATGACCGGGCGTCCCAAGTGGGCCATCGGATGGGCCGAGGACGACGGTACGGCCGGTGCCGCTTGTTGCACCTGCTTGGATCTGCAACTCTGGGTGGCGCGAATGTTTCGCGATTCATCCGATGCCTTCCGGCATGGATGTGAAGGCATGATGGCAATTCATTGGCGAACGGCCGCTATTGCGCCTAATATCACGGCGATGGTACAGGCGGGCTGGAATTACGATGGCTCGAAAAGCGAGAAGGATCAGGCTCCGTCCAGCCCAGGTTCACGGAACTCCACCAACGGTAAAGCAAATGCCGTCCCGAGCGCCCCGCCTGCATTGGATGCCTTCTGGACCGACTGGGGCCTGGGCATGTTCGGCGGCGACGCGGGTGCGGAAGCCGGGCGGATCATGAAGGAATTCGACGGGAAGCATCCGGCGATTAACTCCCTGTATGACCTTAAGACAACCGACGGACAAATCACTGAGTTCTTTGCGCCGCTGCGGAAAATGGAATCGTTGCGGTCCCGCATCCAAGGCGCGGGTAATCTTGAACGCTATGACTATTGGCTCAACCAGATTAGGGCGACTCGCGCGCGAGTGCAAACATGGATCCTAGCCGGACGCCTTGCCGCAAGAATCGTTGCGGCGAAGGGGATCAAAGAAACGGAGGCAAAGCGGCGATTCGTCCGCGACCAAGTTCTTCCGTTGCGACTGGCCGTTGCGCGCAGCCATGAGGAGACCATCGCGGCCTTTGTGAATTGCGCGAAATCACCCGGGGAGTTGGGAGTTATCTCCCACATCGAGTACGGAGTTCGCGATCGGCTTGTCTCTGCCCAGGACGCTGCAATCAAGGAGATGCTTGGCAAGCCCTTGCCATCCGAAGCCACAGTTAGCACTGCCTACCGTGGGATACCGCGAATTTTCGTGTCGGCAAAATGCACTCAAATGAACGCTGGCGAGCCGCAGGAAATCCGCGCTTTCGTGCTTTCTGGCCCGAAGTGCATCGGAGTCACACTCCATTGTCGGTCTTTGGGTGAGGGCGCATTCACAAAAGTGGTTTCCACCCATCGTGCCCGGCAGGCATATCGCGTCGCACTGCCGGCCCAATCCCAGGGCGCGGTGGAGTATTATCTGGAAGCGGAGTTGGACGATGGCCAGAAGGTTCTGTGGCCGGCGACGGCACCTTCGCTCAATCAAACCGTCGTTGTGTGGTGAGCAAGCCTGGCATTGAACAGAGAGAACAGATCACTGCAAAGTCCAACGCGAAGGGGGTCGGGTCCATGTTTCGGGCAAAGATCTCGGGTGGATTTCATCCGTTCTCGCCGAAAAATGGACTGGCCCCAGGCCTTTGCAGTTCTCCTTCAAGACTCCCCTATCGGCTTGACTTCCCTGGGCCGCCCGTTCATACTCATTGCAACGCCGTTAGCCCGAGTCCGGCGTGGGCTCGGCCCTGAACGGCTAACCGATGCGAAGCCGGCCTTGTTGTTGAAAGCCGAAAGGCGGTTGCGTGCTTACGAGGAATTGAACATGAGCCATAAGACGACTCTTGCACGTCGAGATTTTCTGAAGCGCGTTGCCGCAGTTGGCACAGCGTTTTCCGTGCCTGTCATTCTGACCAAGCCTGTGTTTGGCGCTGACGTACCGAGCAACCGAGTCAACGTCGGCCAGATCGGATGCGGCAACATCGGAAGCAACTATCACATTCCGATCTTGAGCCCGATGCCCGACGTGCGGATTGTCGCCGTGGCGGACACTTACAAGAGTCGGCGGGAGTCGGCTGCCGCCAGGTTGAACAAGAAGTACGGCGGAAGCGGCATCGTCAAGGCGTACAGCGATTTCCGCGAAATTCTGGCCCGCCCCGACGTGGATGCCGTCATCATCGGTGCCCATGACAACTGGCACATGCCGATGTCGATTGCGGCAGTCCAGGCCGGCAAGGACGTTTACTGCCAAAAGCCGCTAGGGCTGGATTTCGGACTGACCGGCATCCTTCGCAACGCGGTCCGCGAGAAGAAGCGGATCTTCCAACTCGGAACGCAATACCGTTCCATGGGAAGATACCGACAGATGATCCAACTCGTGCGCAACGGCTACATTGGCAAACTTGAGCGGATCGACCTCTGGTGCCGCGACGTATCGAACGACGTGGGCCAGTATGCCGTCAAGCCTTACGGATCGGCTGCGGAAGTTCCCGTGCCCACGGATCTCGACTTCGACGCCTGGCAGGGGCCTTCCCCGATGGTTCCGTACACCGTTGATCGCGCAACCCCCTGGGGCGGATACCATTGTCCCGAAACCTCCCTGGGGTTCATTGCCGGGTGCGGCATCCACGAGTTGGGACTTGCTCAATGGGGCAACAAGAGCGATAATACCAGCCCGATTCGCTATGTGGGAACAGGCAACATTCCCAAGGAGGGCATTTTCCGTACGCTGGAGCGATGGGACGTGATGTGCGACTATCCCAACGGGGTGAAACTGCGGTTCATGGACTACCGCACGGCCAAGCCGGTGGCCTCACAGTACCTTCGCAGTTGGCATCCCTCCGACGGCCTGATTTTTCATGGGAGCGAGGGCTGGATTAGCGACGCGGAAGGCTTCCGCGCCAGCAACCAATCGCTTTGGAAGCAGAAGTTCAAACCGAGCGATGAGGAACTCCCGGTCTCGCCGGAACACAACCGGAACTTCATCGACTGTGTCAAGTCGCGCAAGGAGACGATGTGCCCGGTGGAAATGGCGATTCGTTGCGACGCGATCTGCCAATTGACAAACATCGCGGCGATTACGGGACGCGCGATACAATGGGATCCCGAACAAGAGAAGATTGTCAACGATCCGGACGCCGCAAAAATGCTCGTCCGACCGTTCCGCGAGAAATGGAAGGTCTGGTGAACCATGCACGATACACAACTTTCAAGACGTACGTTTCTGCAAGAATCCAGCACGGTTTTGGCCGGTGCCGCGCTGACCCATGCGCTATCCATGCGGACAGATGCGGGCGAACCTCCTGCGGGCGGAAAGACGCCGTGGCCCTTGCGGTTGTCCACTTCGACCGTGCAGTTCGGTTCCCTCTCTGTGGAGAATGCCTGCGAGCGGATCGCCGCCTTGGGATTCACGGCAGTCGATTTCTGGCATGCGGGCTTCCAATCTCCCCATCTGAACGAGATCCAGAAGCGACTGGGGCCTGAGGGCCTCAAGGAGTTGCTTGCCAAGCATCATTTGAAACTGTGCGCGTTCACCTGCTACAACGTCGGGGTCAATGCCGGATACCCTAAGTTTGCGGAACTCCTCGGCAAGGTCGGCGGCGGCCTGGCCGTGCGCGAGGCCCGCTATGGCAAGGTCAAGAACCTGACCGCGGAGATGAATACCTTGCTTGAGCAACTCAAGCCCCAATTGGAGTTGGCCGAAAAATACAACTCGCGGATCGCCATCGAGAACCATGCCGACAGCCTGCTCAGTTCCAAGGACTCCTTCAAGGCGTTCGTCGAACTGAACAAGAATCCTCGTCTGGGAATCGCCTTGGCACCGTACCATTTGCAGGCCGCAAAAGTTTCGGTTGAGGAAGTCATCGGAATTGTCGGAAAGCAGTTGCTCTTCTTCTATGCTTGGCAACATGCCGAAGGCATGAAGCAACTGCCGGGCGTCGGGCCGGCCGATTTCACCCCCTGGATCGCGGCCCTGGCTCGGGCGGACTACACCGAGTACGTCAACCCCTTCATGCACGGCCACCCTGGCCCGGACGAGATGGCCAAGGGATTAACGACAGCCCGAGATTATCTGGTACAATGCCACCAAAAGGCCATGGCGACTGGCAGTGGGCCAAACTCTTCAAATTAGCCTACTGCTCTTCGCGTAACGCCGAAAGAATTGGCGATTGTAACACGCCGCGCATGGCCATGAGACTGGTGCCGAGTCCGGCGACGAGAACGAGGGCGAAGATACCGGCCAACAGCCCGAAGGGTATGGTTGGTCCGCGGCCGATAAGATGCGGCGAGACAGCCACCAGCGCTGCCAACAGCCCGACCCCTAGCCCGAGCAAGAGCAGCAGCAAGTTCTCCATCGCCACGAGAATGGCCAAGGTTCGCACGGAAAAACCGGCGGCGCGGAGCAGGGCCAGTTCGCCCCGCCGCTCCAAGACGCTCCGCCATTGCACGACGGCCAACCCGAGGGTGCCCAGCAAAAGCCCCAGCCCGCCGAGGCTCTGGAACGTAGCGAGAAACGTGTTTTGCACGGCGGCCAAGTTACTGAGCCGCTCGACGGTGGTTTCGCTAGCGAAGCCATAGTCGCCTAGCTTTTGCTGCAAGGTCTGCTGGACTCTAGTCGTTTCGCCCGGCGGGGCTTCGATGAGGAAGTAGCGGTGACCGACCGCAGCCGGATCGTAACGCTGAAGATCGTTTTCGCCCACCAACAGGTCGCCCTGGAAGATGCTGTCTTTCAGCAGCCCGGCGACTTGAAGATCGAGCGGGCGATCGTGGGCGTCGCGAATGGGAAAGGTCTCGCCGCGTCCGCTCCAAAGCTTGAGCGAATAGTTGGCGGTTGTTTGATCGAGCACGACGCGCATCGACTCTGGGTCTTGTTTTTGGCTGCGGGGAGCGTCGGCGGCAAGGAGTTGCCAGGGATTGGGCATGTCCGGCGCGTCGGCCCAGGCGAAACCGCCGCGGGCGATGAACTTGGAACTCGCGCCGAGCAATCGCGGCTGCCGCGGTTGATAAAGATTCAAACAGCTTGCCTCATCGCCCGATTTGACGCGGAAAGAGTAAAAACGGCATTTGGCTAGCAGTTCCTCCTGATCGGGGTCAAAGCCGATCTCCTTTCGGCCTTGGGATGTGTCGAGGTCAAAGTGGATCGGTAACTCGCTTTGGCCGATCGAGGCGAATCCGCCGCTGCCGCTGGTGCGATCGGTGGCTTGCCTGGCCGGGTCGATACGAAAGACGCTGACGGCAGCGATCGAGAAGCAGGCAGAGGCTGTCAGTCCGATAGCTAATGAACTACGGCCTGGATTGCCGGCCGCATTGCGGAGTGCCATGCGAAGAAGATTGCCCCGACCGCGAGCCACCGCTGGCCCGGTCGCGCCGCGGCGGAGTTGCAAGTAGACCAGTGTCAGCAGGGATACCAGTGCCAGAGAGCCTGCCCCAAAGAACGCGCCGACTTGCGATCCTTCGCCCAACGGCAGGAGCAGGAGGATGACGGCGGGAGCGAGGGTGAGGAGGAGCAGGAGGGAATACGGAATACTCATGGAGTGCGAAGGCAAGCCACCGCACTCCAAAGGCCGACTCGGAATGCCGTGCCCCGCCAACAACTGCCGCGGCGCGATCCGGCCCATGCGGCTAGCAGTCAGCCAGATGGCCCCCAGGGCCAGCAGCAGGCCGCCGGCGAAACCAATCGCCGGGCTTTGCAACGCAACGTGCAGGGTGAGAAAGGGCGTGCCGATGGCCGGCAACCACCAGGTTCGCAGTCCGAGAAGCATGATCGCGGCGTAGCCGACTCCGGCCAGCGTGCCGATCAGGCTTCCCGCGATCGCCACCAACAGACCTTCGCCTGCCAGTAGCCGTGTAATTTGCCGAGGGCGAAAACCAAAAGCCAGCAATAAACCGACATGTTTTGCGCGTTGTTCGATCCCCAATCGGAACAAAAGAACGACGAGCATCACCGCCGCGGCAATCACGAAGAAGCTGAACCCCAGGAAGAGCACACCGAAGGGCGTTGTGCCGACCGCTGCCTTGAGGGCTTGGGCCTTGATCGGCCGGAAGACGAATTCCTGCTCCACCGGGTCGAGATCAAGTCGCTGGGCAAGTGTCTGGGCCGTGATCTCCGCGGTGGGCCGAATACGGAGCGCGGTCGTTTGCCCAAAACGGCTCGCCCACAGCCGCCGTCCTGTGGCCAGCGAGACAAATGCCTTTGGCGTGGCTGCGTGCTTGGTCCAATATCGGTCGTCATCCGACTTGATCCGTTCCCGCTTGATCTCGAAAGGCAGATCCCACTCTTCGATCGTAGCTTTATCGGTCAGGCCGCGAACGGTCGGCGTGAGACTCTTGTCGGCGGCCGCTCCTTCCAACTTCACGATTGCCGCCAAGTGAAGATCGACGGATCGCTCTCGAAGTAGCCCAAGTGTACTTTCCGGCTCGAAGAATGTAACGCGGATTGAGTCGCCGACTTGGGCCTTGAGCCGTTGGGCTGCCCAACGGTTCAAGGCGATTTGGCTGTCGCCCAATTTAGGTAGAGGCGAACCGTCTGCGGAAAGGAACGGGCCAAAGGGTGGCTCGTCTTGGAAATCGATCGCCGTAATGGTCGAATAGGGAATCTCCTGTTTGCCGCAGGCGATGGTGTTGGCCAGATAGGTCAAGGCCGGCTGGACTTCGAGTCCGCCGAGTTGTTTGAGCAGTGCCTGTTCGATGGTCGGCGGGAAGATCATCCGCTCGGTCGTCATATGGATATAGCCCTGCGGCGACGGCTCGATATGGATGCCGTAGTCGGCCAGTTGCGGATGCCAGAGTGTGGGGTTCGGAGGAGTGGCGCGGAGGATGGCATTGCCCCGGCCTGGCTCTTGGAGTTGCGTCTGCAAAGCGGCAAGCGAACAATAGGCATTTCGCGGTACTCGCTGATTGGGACGTAGGCCGAAACGGCCCAGTCCATCGGCTGGAATCACGCGCACAACCTTCAGCCGCATGGTCTCGACCGACACCCGCTTGCGGCCGAAGGCGCTCTCCGCCGGGATGCCGCCGGTCTTGGGTAGCCCAAGCATCACCGAGTCACCCTCTTTCACGGCGAGCAAGCCTGCCAGCGGTTCGTTGAGAATGATTGCGTCGCGTGCGAGCGGCGTGGGGCAAGCACCGTTGCCGAGCTGCCAGAACCGTTCGTCGCAGCCAATGAGGTTGACTTGGTCCACACGGGCCAACGGTGCCGGATGAACCGTTTCCACGCTGGCGGAATATAAAATTACAGGGGCCGCCGAACTGCCGGATGCCTTATCGCCAGACAGTTCCTCGCGGAAGAAGTGGTCGGCTACCAGGACTTCGTCGATGCGGCCCAGCCCGGCCAGCACCAGATCGCGGAGGCTGCCCTGCATTGAATCGCCGACAAGCAAGGCCCCCGTGAGTACGGCGGTGCCGACGGCCGCGCCGCAGGAGACGGCCACGTTCATTTTCCAGAAATGCCGGATCGAAAGCAGGATAAGGCGAAACAACGACATGGCAAAAGATAAAAATACGAAATACGAAACAAGTTTATAAATCCGAATTACGAAAGCTCGAAACTAGGATACTAACCGTTTGCCGCACCTGCCTGTTGAAACCGGCCGGCATCCAACTCCAGCCGTGTTTGCAAGCAGTCGGCCAGCCGCTCACTATGCGTAACAATGATGAGGATCATCGGCTCGGTCTTCTGCAATTCGAGGAGCAACTGCCCGACCTGGTGGGCCGTGGCATGATCGAGGTTGCCGGTCGGCTCGTCGGCCAGCAACAGGTCGGGGGCATTGATGAGCGATCGGGCCAGGGCCGCCCGCTGCTGCTCACCGCCGGAGAGTTCTGCCGGCCGATGTTCGCGGCGATCCATCAGGCCAACGCGCGTTAGCAGCATCTCGGCCCGCTCGATCGTCTCCGCGCGAACGGGCCCCAAAGGCACTGCGGGCAACAACACGTTTTCCAGCAGCGAGCATTGCGGCAGGAGATAATGGTCTTGGAAAACGAAACCGATTCGCTGGCTGCGGAAGGCGGCCAGTTGCCGCTCATCGAGTTCGCTGGGATCAATGCCATCGAGCAACACGCGACCGCTGGTTGGGGGTTCTAGTGTGCCCAAGATACTCAAGAGCGTACTCTTGCCCGAGCCGCTGGGGCCGAGGATCGCCAGATTTTGGCCCGGATCGAGTGCGAGCGACACGCCGCGGAGTACCTCGATCGGCTCCGCCCGCGTGAGATAGTGTTTGGTAATGTTTTCGACTTGAAGTTTGGGCATGGGAACAACGTCCAGTGTTTGCTTCGGCTTAGTTCGCTTTATGGGAAACGGAATCCCTGCTATGAACATTTTGCGACAATTAAGCAACTGCCGCCAATACGCATTGCTCTCTTGTTTTTCAGGTTGTCGAGTTCCGGCTTCAGTATCTCGTCGACGATGTGTGCAAGAAGACCGCCTTTCGCGGCATGATCGCGAGAAACGGTTGCAGGTTTCGGCTGTTTCCTCGATAAGCTCATCTTAAACTGCACTTTAGGGAATTGTTCTCCGATCAAAGATCGGACGAATTGATTATACGCAGAGGCTGACGAGGCTTGCAATCAGGCTTCGGAATTTACGCCTGTCAGGCGTGTTGGGCAGAACGGCGAGAAATTGTTTATGCAGC
>JANXQG010000534.1 GCA_025356915.1 Planctomycetota bacterium
AGGAACTGGCCCGTCAGCAGGAGGAACTTCGCCAGCAGACCCAACAACTCAGCCGGCGGCTGGAGCGATTGCTGGCCGAAGAAGCAGCCAACACCGTGGGCCAAGCGGCTGGGCTTATGGATCAGGGTAGCCGAGCGGGTAAGGCCGGCGATCGCCAAGGAGCAAGCCGCCGCGCCAAGGAGGCGGAGAATGCCCTCAAGGATGCCGCCCGGCTTCTCCGCGCCAAGCGTTTTGAAATTGAGGCCCAACTGGCCATGGAACAGCAGGCACGTTTACAGGACATCATCAAACACCTCCATCGTCAGGAGGAAAAAATCGTGGCTGAAACTCGCGAATTCGCGGGTCTTGATCGCGTTGGCCCGCTCAATCGTACCCAGGTCTCCAGCCTGCTGGAACTGGCCCATCAGCAAGAGCTGCTCCGCGACGAGACGGGCCGGGTGATACAATCGCTCGAGCCGGCCAACATTTTCCGCGTGGCCCTCTCGGCTGCCGTTGGCGAGATGGGACGTGCCTCCGCACTGCTTCAGCGGCGGCAGACAGGCCCCATGACCCAGCAGGCCGAGCAGAACGCCATCGACCGACTGAAATTGCTCCTCGTGGCCATGGAAGCAGAAAAGCCGGGCGAAACCGCAAGCGAAGATGATCCGGCCAATCCGGGAAGAAACAAACCCGATTCGAGGCGCGGTGGCGTATTGCCGCTAGCCCAACTGAAGCTCTTAAAACTCTTGCAGGAAGATCTAAACCTACGCACGCAGCAATTGAATCAGGCCGAAGCCGCCGGCAAACCGATCGAAGAACTTCGCGAGCAATACGCTCGATTGTCGGAAGAGCAAGGTCGCCTAGCTGAGTTGACCTTTCAGCTCCTTCGTCCGCAACCGCCCGAAAACGGCGAGACGAAGGAGGATGCGAAGGAACCGAACAATGCGAAGGAGAAGCAGCGGTGAAGAGAAAATTTCAATTCCTTTTTCTTCTTTTGGTCGGCTCTCTCGCTTTCGCCGCCGACCCGGTGCCATCGACCGATAATCAGCTCCGCGATAGCCTGAATTCCAGGGTCGGCGATGACTATGATCGCGAACTACTGGGCGATCCGGCCAAGCCTGACGGCAAGGGGAGTGCCGTCGAGGATGTGCAGAAGAAGCTACAAAAGGAACTTGGCTCCGCAGCCCAACAGGAAGGCAAGCCGAAGGATCCGCTTCTGCAAGTCGCCGAGACGATGAGCGAGGTTCCGCCTCGTCTCAACCTGCGCGATTCCGGCGCGGTGACGCAACACCTACAGCGGCAGATCGTTTCGGACCTGGAGAAATTGATCGAGAAAGCAAGGAAATCAGGGTCCAACAGCGGCAAAAAGTCGAGCGGACGCAAGCCTACGGGCAATGGCAGTAAGAAGCCGGCACAGAACCCGGGACAGGCCTCTGAGAATCCTCCGGCGGCCGCGCAGGAAAGCAATCCGCAAATCCGTCGTAAGCCCGAGGATATTCGTGCCGAGGAGGCGGCGAAAGCACGTGAGCAGATGATTGAGACGTTCCGCGCGGAATTGCAGCAGCATAATCGCCAACAGATGCTCGAATTACCCAGCGAGTACTTCCTGCCGGAGTACGAATTAGAGATCGAAGACTATTTCCGCCGCCTGTCGGAAGATCAGCCCGAATTAGGGAGACCGCGATGAATATTTGGCTCCGTGTCAGACGACGACCGCACGCCACGAAGAACGGGTTGTGCGATTCTATTTGTACCGACCCTCATCGTAATTGACCTTCTCGGCTGATCGTTTTAGCAACATGGTGAAACGTGGGCAATGTGGTATAATCACTCTTTCCAAAATTGGCAAATCCCCAAGGAATCGCCATAAGATTCAATAAGGGCTATCCCAAAGCGGCTGCAATGTATTCAATATTGGCCATCCTACTTCTCTTTCTTCTTCCTGTCCCGGCTTCCGCTCAAACGGCCGATCCGGAAAAGACGGCGGCGGAAATGATCAACCCGGCGGCACAGCGAGCCATCGATCAGGGGCTTCAGTGGTTGTCCAGTCGGCAGAACGATGACGGCGGCTTTGGCCAAGGTGTCCAACGCGGCAACGCTGCCATCTGCGGTTTGTGCGGCATGGCCTTTATGTCGGGTGGAAGCACACCCAGCCGCGGACCCTACGGCGATCGCGTCGAGCGGGCCGTCGATTACCTGCTGGCCAATGCCCAGCCCAGTGGCTACCTTATCGAGCCAACGCCGACAACCCACGGACCGATGTATAGCCATGGCTTTGCCACGCTCTTCCTGGCTGAGTGCTATGGCATGTCGAAGCGAACGGAACTCCGCGACAAACTCAGTTTGGCCGTCAAGCTGATCATCAATTCACAGAATAAGGAAGGTGGTTGGCGCTATTACCCCAAGAAAGACGACGCCGACATCTCCGTGACGGTCTGCCAGGTGATGGCCCTGCGTGCCGCGCACAATGCCGGGATTCACGTTCCCAAGGAGACTATCGATCGGGCGGTCGATTATGTGAAACGCTGCCAGAACCGCGACGGCGGTTTCCTCTACATGCTAAGCGGCGGCGGCGAAAGTTCCTTTCCGCGCTCGGCGGCCGGGATCGTTGCCCTGAACAGCGCGGGTATTTACCTCGGTAACGAATCAAAAGAAAAGGAAATCACCAGCGGCCTCGACTATCTGACCCAGTTTCGCCCGGAGCAAGGTGTCACGCGGCGCGAGCAGTACTACGAATATGGCCACTACTACGCAGTGCAGGCCCTATGGCAGGCCGGCGGGGAGCGTTGGGCCCGCTGGTATCCGGCCATTCGCGATGAACTCATCTCCCGGCAGAGACCTGACGGTTCTTGGATCTCGACTTACGGATCTGAATACTCCACCGCCATGTGCCTCATCATCTTGCAGATGCCCGAGAACCAGTTGCCAATTTTCCAGCGGTAAGACGACCGTCGACGGCACCAGTAGCACGGTCGGCGAAGCCCTACCAAGTTCCGGCAAAGGTAAACCACGAATCACACGAAAGAAGATAAGAGATTGAAACCAAAAACTAAAAAAAATGTAAAAAGACAGGAAGGTGAGGACAAGTGTTCTCTGTTCAATTCTCCTATCTTCAAAACATTTGGCCTATGGGCGAAAAACATCTCCTTTCCCTTTTCGTCGGTTTTGTCTGTTTCGTGGTTTGGCTTTTCAGTTGCAATCGTGGTCGTGTGCGCCGCGTCGGCCCTTGCCCAAACGCCGCTGGCGGTGCCGGTGGATGGCGAGCCGTTTGCGGCCCGGCTGACGAGCGTTGATGCCCAGGGGAAACTCGGCTTTGACGTGGCCAGCAAGCCGCGAACGCTTGCCGCAGCCGATCTAGTTTCTTGGGGGCAACCGGCTGAATTGCGGAAGGGGCCGATCCTTGTGTTGGCCGACGGCGGATTCTTGCCGTCCGCCGTGCTAGGTGCCGATAAGGCTCATTTGTCGGCCGACTCAGCCCGGCTGAGCACGCTGAAACTGCCGTTGGACTTACTGGCAGGAATCATCTTTCGCCTGCCGCCGTATCCTGCGGAACTGGACGCCCTGCTCGATCGCGTTGCCCGAGGACAGGGCCTAACCGATTGTCTGATCCTCGATAACGGCGACGAGGTTGCGGGCCTGATCGAGACCGAGAGCCTAGGGAACGACAAACTCAAGATCAAAGGCAATCTCGGGCCGGTTGAGGTTGCGGTCCGTCGTGTCGTGGCGTTGGTCTTCAATCCGGCCTTGCGGCAACAGCCTGCCTCGCAGGCCGGCGCGGCTTGGATCGGGCTTAGCGACGGCACCCGTCTGCTGGCTACCCGCTTGCGACTGGAAGGAGACTCGCTGGAACTAACGACCCTCTCTGGCGTGAAGTGGAAAGCGGCTGCCAAGGATCTGGTCTTTCTTATGCCGCAGACCGGCCGGGCCGTCTATCTTTCCGACATTCGGCCGGACGAGTATCGCTTTCTGCCTTACCTGGAGACAAAGTGGCCCTATAAGACCGACCGCAATGTGACCGGTGGGCAGTTGCGATGCGGCGGGCGACTCTATCTGAAAGGCATCGGGCTGCACAGCGCAGCGCGGTTGAGCTATCGGCTCGACCAGCCCTGGAGCAGCTTCCAGGCGGAGTTGGGAATCGATGACTCGACCGATGGCTGCGGCAGCGTCGGCTTTCGCATCTTTGTCGATGGAATTCAGAAATATATCAGCCCGCCGATCCGCGGTGGGATGCGGCCGCAGGCCATTTCCATTGATCTCACCGGCGCAAAAAAACTCGATCTTGTCGTCGACTACGGTGAGGCAGGTGACGTAATGGACCATGCCGATTGGCTGGGGGCAAGGCTGGTGAAGTAAATTGAAAAATAAAAGGGAAAGAGGTAAGATAATGAAATCATTCACGACAGCGAGCCTTTTATGAACGATATTGTCATTCAGCGAGTTACGAATTCAAGACAACGAAAGCAATTTCTCCAGCTTCCCTGGACTATCTATCGGAAAGACCCTTTCTGGATTCCACCGCTCCGCACGAATCAGGAAGAATTGGTGGGCTATTCCCACAATCCGTTCTACGACCAGAACCAAATCCAAACATTTCTTGCCTATCGTGGGGGTGAAGTTGTCGGCCGAATCGGTGCCATTTTGAACCAGGGCCACATCCATCGCTACGACGACCTTCGAGGATTCTTTGGCTTTTTCGAGTCGATCGACAACCAGGAGGTGGCCAACGAGCTGTTCAATGCGGCACGTGATTGGTTTGCCGACCAGGGGATTTTCAAGCTGCGAGGGCCGATGAACCCCTCGCTGAATGCGGAGGTGGGCCTTTTGATCGATGGCTTCGATTCGCCGCCGACATTTATGATGACCTACAACCCAGCCTACTATGAACGGCTAATAGAAAACTACGGCTTCCGAAAAACCCAGGACTTGTACGCATTCTGGGGACATGTCTCGATGCTGCCCAAGGTCGCTGAGAAGCTGGCTCCCATCGCGGAACAAATCATTGAGCGTTACAACGTCAAGGTTCGGCCGCTGGACAAGTCTCGATTCCTCGAAGAGGTCAAATCGTTCCTGTCAATCTACAACCGCTCGATGACCAACACCTGGGGCTTCGTTCCCATGTCCGATGGCGAAGTGGAGCATGTTGCCAAGAGCCTTCAGCACCTCATCGTGCCCGAACTGGCGATCATTGTGGAAATCGACGGGCGGATCGTCGGGGTAACCTTCGGGCTATTGGACTACAACCCGCGTATCCGGGAAATCGATGGCCGACTCCTTCCCTTCGGCTTCATCCATCTCTTGCGCAAGAAGAGCCAGATCAAGAAGATCCGCGTGATCGCGACTAACGTGCTGCCCGAATACCAGTTGCACGGGCTAGGCTTGGTGCTCCTGCACGGCATCGTGCCCAAGGCGATTGAGTGGGGGATCCAAGAGGCTGAATTTTCCTTTGTGCTGGAATCGAACAGCCTCTCTCGGGGTGCATTGACCAAAGGGGGGGCCAAGATCACTAAGACTTATCGCATCTACGACATCGACTTTGATTCTGCCGAAGTCATGGCCCAGCGGCAAACGCGGCGACGTGCCGCCGTCCAGGGGCGGCTGGAAATTCGGCCGGTCGTCTCAGGCCGCGACCTCAAAGCCTTCCTCAACGTGCCCGAGCGGATTTATGCCGAAGATCCGCAGTCGATACCGCTGCTGCTGCTGGACCAGAAAGAGTTCCTCAATCCCCGTGTGCATCCTTTCTATTTGCACGGAGCTGCCGAAAAATTTGTCGCCTACCGTGACGGCATCCCCCAGGGACGGATCCTCGCAAGCGACGACCCCCGCTATAATGCGGAACACAAGAGCAACACGGGCTGCTTTGGCATGTTTGAGTCGGCCGACGACCCGGAAATGGCCCAAGGGTTGGTCGAAGCCGCCTCAAAATGGTTGCGAGACCGCGGCCGAACGGCGATCATGGGTCCGATCGACTATTCAACCAACTACCCCTGCGGCTTGCTGATCGAAGGCTTCCACACGCCGCCGCGGATTATGGACAACCATAATCCGACCTATTACAGTGGGCTTCTGGAATCGTGCGGTTTGGCCAAGGCCAAGGATCTTTATAGCTGGTGGTTCACGGATTCCAAGGACATGCGATCCCTATGGCGTGAACGTGCCGAACGGATCACGAACCGCGGCAAGATCACGATCCGATCCATCGATGTTCGCGACTTCGATGCCGAAGTGCAACGTTGCAACACCGTCTACAATGGTGCCATGGAACACAACTGGGCCTTTGTCAGCCTCACCGAGGCCGAGTTCCGCTACATGGCGGGCCGCTTGCGGCAACTGGCCGAACCTAAGATGGTGCTGCTGGCGGAGGTTGACGGTTACCCCGTTGGCTTCTCGATCACGTTGCCCGACATGAACGAGGCCGTGCGGCCGCTCGATGGCCGGTTGTTCCCCTATGGGCTGCCGATCAACCTCGTCCGTTTCCTCTGGCGGAAGCGCCACATCAAGACGGCCCGCATGCTCGTGCTGAATGTGCTGGAAAAGTATCGCCGCCGCGGCATCGCCGAGATGCTGATCCTCAAAACCCTGGATTACGGCAAGAACGTGGCCCGCTACACCGGTGCGGAGCTAGGCTGGACCCTGGAAAACAACTACCTCGTGAACCAGACCATCGAAGCC
>JANXQG010000544.1 GCA_025356915.1 Planctomycetota bacterium
GGCCACGACATCGACGTTGGGACGCTCGTAGATGTCCCCGTTGAAGGAGGAGTACTTTTTGACGATAGCGATCAAGTCGGGGTTGACGTCCACCGCCGTGATATGCTGCACCCCGTTCAACAAGGCGACGAGCACATCGCGGCCGCCGCCGGGACCTATGATGAGTGCGCTTTCCTTGTTCTTCTCCCCGAGGGACTGATATGGAAAAGCGCCAAGGAACCCGCTCTTGAGGTTCGCAAAGTCCGGCCGGGATGCCTCTCGCGTAAGGTTGTCCATGCAGAACATGTTCGTGCCGGACGTCCCGTCAATAAAGATATGCTTGTCGAGCGGGTTGTTCTCAAACTCGACAAGGTCCGTCCTGCCGAACGCGCTCCACTGCGTTTCGAGAACGTGCGATCGCGTGTTACCTTCCCGTTCGAGCCGGGCGATTTCCTTATCGGCATTGGTGTTTATGGGCATGCTGGGAAGGTACGGTGCCATAACGCTGACGAGGAAATTCGCAAAGACGACAAGAAAGATAATTGAAGGGACTATCATCCGCCTGACCGAGTCAGCCGCAGCAGCAAACATCAGTGCAGCAAACGAGGCGAGTAAACCCGCGAGCACGATCGCGTTGGGCCCGCCAAACCAGTTCAGCACGGCCAGTACAGCGACCGCGCCGACGGCCGAACCAAGGAGGTTAAAGCAATAGATGCCGTGCAGTCTGGTCGTGCATTGCCCAAAGGTCGATGACGTGACGATCCCGCCGACGATGAACGGGACCAGGAGAAAGGACATATAGACCAGGAAATTGAGCGTAGGAAGCAAGGAGGCGGCCACGATGAAGAGAATCAGCAGGAAAGCAAACGCATTGGAGAGGTACGAAAGTTTCGTGAAAAACTTGAGCGTAAGAACCCGCTGTTTGTCAAATACGGAAACAGCAATGCCGCCTAGGCCTAGTCCCAGCACTGCGATGGAAACGGTTGCAAAGGCGAAGTGATGCAGGAAGAGGACGGAAAAGATCCTCAGCACGCAAATCTCGAACAGAATAACGGCACACGATATCAGGAAGACGCCACCATATAGGAAGGTTGCCTGGCCTCGTCCTAACACGATGTCTTCGGCAGCGTTCAAAGGGGCAATATCGGCTGGTCGCACGGTTGGAACCTCAATGTTGTGGGCTAGCATTGCCGAGCCGCAACGTGGGGATCGCGGGCGTGTTACAGCAAGAACTTGGTCCGTCGGTGATGCGAATGGTCGTGGTGCCCTGGGTGTTGTTGGAGCCATTGAGACCATCCAAGGCCACCCAGGTGCCGTTGATCCAGACGCCGTTGACAGTTTTGCCGCTGGGGCCCGAACCCGGCTGAAAACCGCCCCCGGCGCCCAGATAGAAACTAGGAGTGGGGCTGACGTTCAATGGCCCCCCATTATTGAACGGCAGGCCGCCGTTGGACGACTGGGCCTGCGCTTGCTGCTCACGCCGTGCTACGAAACGTGCCGGGTCTTTCTCAAAAATGCTCTTACATCCAGCACAGCACAATTTGTAATATTGGCCGTTATAGCTGACCTCAACCGCCTTGCCCTTTTTGATATGCCCTGATGTAACGATGCACAGGTCGCTGACGTCATCCTCATCATGGGCTGTCTTATGGTGGTAGTAGGCCCAGCACCCGACACTAGCCAGGACGACGACGGTCATAAGGATCAAGAAAAGTAAGCCCGATTTCATTCTTATGCCTCCTCAAGATGCCTGGGCCGCTGGTGCGACATTCACCATCGGCAATACAAAGATCGAGCTAACGCCTAGCAGAACCGCTGTAAGTGCTGTTTGGGGAAGCGGGGCCGGTGTGCCCAGAGCCGCCTCCTCCACAGGCTCCGCAGGCCCAGGCGGGGGCGCGATTCGCCAAGTTGTTTTGCTCTCGGCAGCCATTTTTGCCGTCGCGGTGTCGGGTGCGCTCATCATGAATTGACCGTTTGGGGTTGAAATCGCGCCTCGTGGTGAACGCCCTAACGGGCAATACCTGTGCCGTAGATCGCGGCGGGCGGCGGAATTGTCCTAAGTGCTTTCGGCGCAACGAGATCTGGCTTGCCTTGGGGCGGGAGGGGCCAATCGAAGACCTGCCGACTGCGCCGCGGATTGGGCGCTTCGTCTGGGAAAACAGCGCCAGTTCGCCGAGCTAACGCTGTCACTGGGGTTGTCTGGTCACGATATATATTCTCCCTCGCCTTAATTCCGCTCGCGGTGCATGCACCCTCGCTAAACGTGCCCGCCACCGTCTCAAATGCCCACTTCCCATTCCATGCCTCTCGACCAATGGCCTGATCCTTCCAATAATTCACCGGAAGCACCTTCCTGTTAGGCCGAAGCTTAGCGTTGAAGTTCTTGATCGACAGAAGCGTGCCTGGGGTCAACTGAAGGGCGAGTGCCCCGGGCTGGTCCCGCGCCGCTTTCCTGGATGGCTTCACCACCGTACCATATCGGTTGATTGCCGTGAGCCTTGGGGTCGTAGAACAAATTCGTAATCACTGCCGACAAGGCCGGAGTCACACGAAACGCCTTGACTTCTGCGTTGATCGTGATTGTACGCCATTGGGTAATGTCCTGACTCCGAAACAGACACCACATGTCATCGAAGGGCTGACTCGCAATCTGAGTCGCACCTGAGTTGACGGTCCCGATAACCTCATAATATGTGGTGGTGTCGTTAAATCGGGAAACGTCCGGCATTCTTTCGCTAAACCTCTGGATCAGCAACACCGACTCGCCTTGCGGCACCGTCCTATCAAGCGTGAACTTCCAGCGAAGATGGGCATCGCTGTTCTTCTGGACCTGCGCGCCAGCGCCGCTGGCGTTCTTAAACGCCGACAGTTTAACGGCTTCGCCCGTTTCGTCAACGAGCGTTCGAGTGATTTGATAGTTCGGCGCAGGAACAGCCGCCCGCGCGGCAGCAAAGTCCGCCGCAAGGTCGATAAGGGCGGCGGCAAAGGTCATGGCGGCGGTGCCAAGAAAGCGGCGGCGGTGATGGTTGATTGTTGTGACAGTCATCTGAGTTTTCCCTGATTTACCTACCGATGCGGGATGCTGCCGAGGTGTGCTCAGTCAACTTTTCGCCCGGCGGCAGTCTTTCGTGACTGCTGTTGGCCAGTCGTTCGCACGACTGTTGAAGCAATCCCGATGCCGTCAGCCTCGCTCTGCCGAGAACGTGCCGTAACCGACGTTCTGATAACGAGATGCAAGTTGCCGCTTAATTGCAAGACAGCGGCCGGCGGGATAGCCGATTCGCCGTAATCTGGGCGCTAGTCTTCTGGGCCTTCGCGCAAGTCATATTTCTGGACCTTGGTGAAGAAGGTCCCGCGCGGCAGGCCCAAGAGTTGGGCCGCGTGCGTGCGGTTCGCGCGGGTCCGCCGTAGCACTTCCGCGAACAGGGACTTTTCCAGTCCCTCAATGAGGTCGTCGTAGGCGTGATCGCCTCCGTAACTATCGAGGTAGTCACGCACCAAGTCCAGCAAGCGTCCCTCGCTGAATGAGGGGCGTTGCCTCGCGTCCCCTTTATTTCCGTTACTCTTGTTGAATGGCAGATCGGCCGCCTGGATCGGATAGCCGCGGGTGAAAATCACTGCTCGGCGGATGCAATGCTCCAATTCGCGGACATTCCCCGGCCAGGAGTATTTCTCCATTTGCTTCAGGGCATCTTCTGCCAGCAGAGGTTTGTCGAGTTCCATTTCCCGGGCGAACCGCGTAAGGAAGTAGTCAGCCAACCGCGGAACGTCCTCCCGCCTTTCGCGAAGCGGCGGCACCGGAATGGAGACAACATTAAGGCGATGATAGAGATCGGCACGAAAACCGCCTTCCGCAATGGCCATTTCCAGGTCGCGGTTGGTGGCAGCCAGCACCCGAACGTCCACGCGTATCGTCTCATTGCCGCCGAGGCGCTCGAAAGTCCTCTCCTGCAACACGCGGAGGACTTTTGCTTGAATGCTCAGCGGCGCATCGCCGATCTCATCAAGGAAGATGGTCCCTTGGTGGGCCTGCTCGAACTTGCCGATTCGCCGGCTGACGGCGCCCGTGAACGCCCCACGCTCGTAGCCGAATAACTCGCCCTCCAAGAGCGTTTCAGGAATGGCGGCACAGTTGACCACCAACAGTGGTTTGGCGGATCGCCCGCTGTGCTGGTAGATTGCTCGGGCGACCAGTTCCTTGCCCGTACCCGACTCCCCGCGAATCAAGACCGTGACATCGGTGGCGGCCACGCGACCAATGGCTTTATAAACCTCCTGCATCCCGGAACTGCGTCCGATAATTGCCTCCGTAGCAGGGGCATCCTGCTCTGGATCGACCGCAATTTGCCCTTTCATCATCCGCGCGCCCAGCAGCGCACGTTCGACGACCGCGAGCACTTCCTCCGGCTCGAAGGGTTTGATTTGGTAGTCGAACGCTCCACATTGGGTGGCTTCGATGGCAGTTTCCATCGTTCCTTCGCCGGTCATGATAATCACCGGGAGCTTGGGGTGGTCCTTTTTGATTTGGCGCAGCGCTTCTAGCCCGTTCATGCCAGGCATACGGATGTCGAGAATCACCAGGTCGAACGAATCTCGTTGGAGACATTCCAGCCCCGCGGCGGCTCGCTGCATCGTGACGACTTCATGCCCTTGAGTACCCAGCAGCTTCTCGAAAGCTGCGGCTACGTTGCGTTCGTCATCAACCACGAGAATCTTGGTCATGGTTCTCCCTTCTGGCGGTGGGAGTCCACACCGCAAACGATGTTCCTTGTTCCCTTGACGGTTCGAGTACGAGTCGTCCCCCATGCCGCACCATGATTCGGGCAGCGATACACAGGCCAAGGCCGGTTCCGTGCTCTTTGGTCGTGAAGAATGGCTCGAAAACGTGTCGCCGGGCCTCTTCTGGAATGCCTGGCCCACTGTCCTGAACGCGGACGACAACCATTGGCCCACCTGCCCCGTCTGGCTCCAAGGTTGCCCGCACGCAGATCTGGCCGCCTTCCGGCGTCGCCTCCACGGCGTTGCTCAGCAGGTTGATGAGAACCTGCTTCAACTGCTCCCGATCGGCCATTACCGGCGGCAGCCCGGTTAGCCGCTCGTGATTCAGGATGATCTTCTTCTCGTCGATCTGGTGACGGATGAGGTCCAACGTGTTGTCAATAACCTCGGAGAGGGACTGCGGGCAAGGCTTCAGTTCCGGCGGCCGGGAGAATTCGAGGAAGTTGCGCACAATACTCTCCAACCGGGCCATCTCTTCCGACACGATGTCGAAGCTCCGGTCGAGATCGGGATCGTGCCCCACAGCCTTGCGAATCGAGAAAAGCCACATCTTCATCGCCGTCAGCGGATTGCGAATCTCGTGGGCCACGCTGGCGGCAAGCATTCCAACCGACGCCAATTTCTCAGACTGGAACAGTTGGTGGCGGCTTCTTTCCAGGTTTGTGCGAGTATCGGCCATGTCCAACATGAGCACGCGAAGATAATCGCCCACGGCCCGAAGTTCGTCCTGCGGCTGCCCTGCCGCTGTGGCCTCTTCGCCAGAGAAATGGCGAGCGTCCACCATCATGCGGCGGAGTGGGAAAAGCACACCCCGGAAGAATAGACCGAGCAGCACGGCGCCGAGTCCGATTGTTGTAGCCACAGTCGCGGCGACGAGCCCCGTGGCCCAGGCAACCTGCGCTTCGACAGCCGCCATCCGAGCGTCCAAATCTCGCTGGGTGGATGCCACGAAGTCATCGACCCGATCAACAGCCTTTTGATACAGGTCATTGACGTCGGCAAAAAGGACGCGTTTGGCTTCCTCTACTTCTGCGTGGTCGTAAAGCTGGACCACCTTGTCACGCTTTGCTTCGTATTGTCGGTAGGCTCTTTCCAACCGATCGAGACTTCCCCTCTCTTCCTTGGTACGCACCTTGCCTCGCGATTTTGCCAAGCCTTCATTGAATGCCTGCTTCTCTTCCTGGAGGTCATTCAACCACTTGCGGTTGCCACCGTCGAGTATGTATGAGGCGAGAAACCTTCCCGGTTTACACAGCGCCATCTGGAGTTCGACGGATGCCTGAATGCTGGGAAGATCCTCTTGGATCGTGTCCCGCATGAGCGTGCGGATATGCCATGTCGCGAGCAGCACAGCGGCGGTACTGAGGATGGCCAGGCCAACCACGCTTACGATGGTCGCCGAGAACTTGGTTGCCAAATTAAGACGCATATTTCACCTTGGTTGTGTTCCTGACGCCCAACCCGGTTTCCGACTTGGGGAGTGTCGGTCAAGGGCGGCATGGGCTCGACCGCGTCGGATGCGGCCGAGCCCACGCCTGTGGCGACTTTGCAGGTTCACTGACTCCTCGCTCTGAGGCCAGTCAAAGAACCATGCGGTGGACATTGACAAACCTATTTCTTCTCGCCCTTCTTCTCATCGAGCTTCTTCAGATACTTGTCGGGACTCGCAAGAAGCTTCTTCTTGCAGCCCGCGCAGCACAGAAAGACCGTGCGGCCTTTGACAGTGACCTTCACCGGCTGCCCCATCGAGCCCAACGGCTGGTCGGTCACCGGGCAGGTCTTTTGTTTGTCGATCAGTTCTTGATCGGATTTGCTGGGGGCGGTCCGCA
>JANXQG010000421.1 GCA_025356915.1 Planctomycetota bacterium
TGGAAATCCGGCAGCACCGCGGGCGGCCGAGCCAGGTGCCCCGCCGCTCATCGAACCGATCGAAACCGATCCGAGCGTTTGGATCCGCCGTTCTTCTGCCCCGCAACAAGCTCGATACGAGACGGAAACACCCGCCCTGACGCCAGGCGTTCAACCGGCAAACTATCAGCCCCAGCAGTGGCAACAGGGTAATACGGCGCAATCGGCCGGCTATCAGGCCCCGGTCACCGACCAGCCGGCACATTCCGGGCCTGTGCCGTCGTTCAATTACCAGCAACCGACTCCGCCCAAACTGTAAATGATGAGATCATATTTCCAACCTCGATCGCATCTCTTCGTCTGCCGTCTGCTTACCGGGCTGCTGTTGGCCGCTTGGCTTGCACCGGCCGCTTATGGCGAGGGATGGCCGCTTTGGCCGTTCAACACAAAAGACAAGCCAGGCAAACCGGATAAGATCGTTGCCTTGTGGAGCGACACGATTCTGACCCAAGCGGGCCAACCGCCTATCCGCGGTTTCGGCGGACGGCTGATGTTCTACGAAGGAAAGAATGAAGAACCGATCAAAGTGGAAGGGATGCTGACGGTGTATGCGTTCGATGAAACTGACCGCGATGCGAACAACGCCCGACCTGACCGCAAGTATGTTTTCACGCCGCAACAATTCCCACTCCATTACAGCAAGTCAAAGATCGGCCATTCCTATAGCGTGTGGCTGCCGTGGGACGAAGTCGGCGGCCCATCAAAGGAATTCACGCTCATCGTCCGCTTTCAACCGAAAGAGGGTGCGGTAGCCGTCAGCGACCCTTGCCGGCAACTGCTTCCCGGCCGGACAGTACCAAGTCGGACCAAGGCACCTGCGGTTCTCAGCGACCCACCGGGGCCTTCCTTCGATGTTTCGCGTAGCCAGGGCAACGAAGGCGTGCAGCCCACATCGTACCAGGCACCGGCCATGGAAGGCACGGGAGTTCTGCAAGCCCAATGGCAGCAGCGGCACATCACAACAGCAACGATCGCCGTGCCGTCTGGCTCGGCGATTCGCTCGACGATCACTTCACCGCAGGCTTCGCCAGTGGCGGGAAATTATCAACCGGGGGCTGGGCCGGCAAGCCCAACTCCAGGGCCTTGGCGGAACAGTTCTCAACGGAACTGCGCTCCGCAAAATTATCCACCCCCTGGGTATGTTCCTCAGGCGACGCCTTCTTCGGTATTGCCGGGTCTGCAACTTCGATCTGGTTTTGTACCTGCTCGACAGTGGCCTCTCGGCGAACCACTCGCTCGGCTAAGTCGCGATCGTGCTCCGGTGCCACCACGCCCCGCAGGATCGCCATACGGACTTGCATCTCCACCTGGACAGGAACCTGCCAATGCGGGGTTGTCTCCCTAGTACGTAGCGACACAACGCCGTTGGCGTAGAAGGTTTCGTGGATATCGTTTCCCGGGGTAGCCGCTAGCGCGGATTATTCATAAATTGTAGGGTGCGTGGAGCGAACCCCCTAGGGAAATGGTGGGTTACGCACGGAATCCAACCAACGGCAAACTTTCACCCTGGTTTAGACCGGTTCGCGCAACGCACCACTGCGATTGAGTTTCCGTGCTCCACCGACGAGATGACAACATCCGTGACATGAACGAATTGAAGAAAATGCTCTCGCTGCCACGGCGTTGAACATGGCAGTCGGAGAACGTCCGCAAAATTCCAGATACTATGACTTAATTCGTATTCTGTTTCGACGGAAGAGATAAGGGGTCGGGAGTGAATGACATTAAAATAGCCGTAAGTTGTTGTTGGCTATGGGCATATCAGGGGTGATAGCATTGCTAGCGAGGGTGAGCGACCAAAGGCTTCCTGCAATAATGTGTTTGTATGTGAAACACATCTAACTCCCAGGAGGTCAAAACATGATCCATGGTATTAGCGACGTGGTGCGTCAATTCAAGCAGGAGTGGACCAAGCAACTGGACGATCAGGCGGTGGAACAGGTGTGCAGGGAGAATGGTATGACTTGGAGACAGACCGTGCTTACGCCGATTGTCACCATCAAAGTCTTTTTCCTGCAAGTCCTTCACGGCAACACGGCCTGTGAACACATGCACCATTTGGCCCACATGAGCTTTACGGGTGCGGCTTCACATCCCAACCGAACGCGACAAAGAGTTTGTCGATGAAGTCGCGACGGACCTCGGCCTCTTGGTAGCCGGCAGACAAGTAGTGGGATTTGTTCGAGTGGAATGTTTCAACGAGTTCCAGCACCACGGCAAAGGCCATGTTTTGCCCGAAACTAGGCGGGTTGTTTACCGATAAAGTCTGATCCACGACCATGAAGAATAGGAATTTTGATTTTCTGAAGCCCTGAGCCTAGCTAGTGCTCACCCTGGCTGGATCATCTTCCAGGGATCGAGCGCGTTCTCTAGCACATCTTCGGGAAGGATTTTCTTTTCGCGGCATAGCTCCCGAACCGTCTTGCCGGTGGCGATCGATTCTTTGGCCAACTTGGCGGCCTGCTCGTAGCCAATATAGGGATTCAAGCCGGTAGCCATCGCCGGACTGCGCTCGACCTCGCTATTGCAGGTCTGGACATTCGCCGTCATGCCGACGAGGCAGCGGCGAGTGAACGCCAGGGTCGCGCCGCTGAGCAGGCGGATGCTCTCGAGAGTGGCGTGGCCCATCACCGGCATCATGATATTCAACTGGAACTGGCTACCGGCGGCCCCGCACAGCGCAATCGTGGCATCGTTGCCGATCACCCGCGCAGCGACCTGCATCAGACTTTCCGACATCACCGGATTGACCTTGCCTGGCATGATCGAACTGCCCGGCTGAAGATCGGGCAGGGTGATTTCATGGAAACCCGTCTGAGGGCCGGAACTGAGCCAGCGGACGTTGTTCGCGACCGTGAAGAGCGTTGTCGCGATCGTGCGAATCTGACCGTGACACTCGACCAGGCCGTCGCGCTGAGCGTTGGCTTCAAAGTGATCGACCGCCTCGATAAATTGAATGCCGGTCTGTTCAGACAGTGTCTCGCAGACCCGCCGGGCGAACTGCGGATGGGTATTGATTCCGCTGCCGACGGCCGTTCCGCCGACGGGCAATTCGAGAATCGCTTCCAAGGCGCGGCCTGCGCGGCCAACCGAGCGGTCCAGTTGCCGTGCCATGCCGCCGATCTCTTGCCCCAGCGCAAGGGGCGTTGCGTCGACGAGGTGCGTGCGACCGATTTTCAGCACCTTTTCCCACTCCTTAGCCTTGGCCGAGAGGGCCTCGCCACATTCGTCCAGAGCTGGAATGAGCTGGTTGCGAATTGCCAGGGCCACCGCCACATGGATCGTGGTGGGGAACATGTCGTTGGTGCTCTGGCCCATGTTCACGTGGTCGTTGGGATGGATCGGCTTCTGCGCATCAAAGCGATCACCACCAGCCAACTCAATCGCCCGATTGGAAATTACCTCGTTGACGTTCATGTTGGTCGACGTGCCGGAACCGGTTTGATAGACATCGACCGGGAATTGGTCGTCGAACTTGCCGTCAGCCACTTCGAGAGATGCGGCCAGAAGGGCCTCAACCTGCCGGTCCTGGAGAGGATTTCTGCCCGTGCCGGTCAGTTTGCCTAGGTCGCGGTTTGCCACGGCGGCAGCCCACTTGACCAGGGCGAAGGCATGGATCAACTCCGGGGGCATCGTTTGGCCGGAAATGGGGAAGTTTTCCACCGCACGCTGGGTCTGGGCGCCAAAATAGGCCTGGACGGGCAAGCGAACTTCACCCAACGAATCGTATTCGACGCGGAACTCGTTCATTGGTTAAAAAAGTTTCCTTGGTGCAATAATGGTGTTGAAGAATTTAATGGGGTAGAGGCAGTCTAATTATAGCACCTTGCAAATGTCGCGGTGCTCGTGCAAAGCCTTGAATATCTCGTTGCGGTGGTCCTCGCTTTCCACCGTGACCACCAGGAGTAATGAACAATAGCGGCCGCTACTGCTGGTGCGGGAAAAGCTCACCTCGTGCTCGCAGTCGGCCATAATCTCGGCGATTGCCTCGCGCATTGAATTCTCATCCCAGCCAATGGCCTTATACTCCCATGGACAGGGATATTCAATGATTGGGCGGGCTTCGGCAAAATCTGCGTCCACGTACAACTCCTTCGGAACTCAAGCCGTAAACGCCACCATCGGGTTTATCTCCGAGAAAACGAAACGCCGATGAATTATCGCATTGCGTGCCCATGCTGCATAGCGGTCAGGAGAACTGCAAAGTTCAACGCGAAGGGGTCAGGTCCATGTTTTCGGGCAAGGATCTCTGGTGAATTTCATCCTTTCTCGCAGAAAAATGGGACCGGACCCCAGACTTTGCAGTTCTCCTGGCATAGCGATGGAAAGGAGTTCAGCCGAGGTTTTGAATTTCCTTTGCGGCAAAAGCATTGAAAACAGGGCTGAAATCTGACATACTTCTAAGCGATAAATCAATCTACCCATAACTCTTTCTGCCGCCCCCCAATGTCCACCATTCTCGACAAGATCGTTGCTGACAAGGTCCGCGAAGTGGCCGCAGCCAAGATTCACGTGCCTGAAGAGCAACTGCGCGAAGCATTATCCGCTGCGCCGCCGGTTCGCGATTTTTTTGCTGCCCTCGATGGCCGAGGCACGATCCGCCTGATCGCGGAAGTGAAGAAGGCCAGCCCGTCAAAAGGCGTGATCCGGGCCGATTTCCACCCGGTCCAGATCGCTCGCACGTATCAGCAGCATGGCGCGGCCTGCATCAGCGTGCTGACCGATGCGCCTTATTTCCAGGGCCACCTCGACTATTTGCGGCAGATCCGTGCTGCGGTCAAGCTGCCGCTGCTGCGGAAGGATTTTATTATCGACCCCTACCAGGTAATTGAGGCTAGGGCCGCCGGAGCTGACGCCGTGCTGCTGATCGCCGAATGTCTCGACGACCGCCAGCTTTGCTCGCTGCATGAGGCGATTGTCTCGCTGGGAATGACGCCGCTGGTGGAACTCCACGAACCAATCAACCTTCCACGGGTGCTGGCGGCCGGGGCCAAGCTGATCGGCATCAATAACCGCGATCTGCGGACTTTCCACGTCGATCTGGAGCACACGATCCGTCTCCGCCGCGAGATTCCGGCCGGGCATCGCGTGGTTGGCGAGAGCGGCATCTGCCATCGGGCCGACGTCGAAATGCTTCAACGCTCCGGCGTCGATGCCATGTTGGTCGGAGAAACACTCATCGCACGCGCGGACATCGGCACCGCAGTCGATGAGCTGTTGGGAAAATAGGCAATCTGTTCAGAACCAAGCACGCAGGCGAGACGCCTACGCTACAAGACGCCTAAGCTACAAGAAGCCTAAGCTACAAGTTACTTCTTTGGCTTCGTCTGCGCCTGGTGGCAGCGCTTGCAGCGCTTCACCTGATTATTGAGCTTCGCGCCGCACTTCGGACAGCGGCGAGACTTGAGTTGCATCACAAACTTTGTGCGGGGCCGCGTTTGCATGACCGTCGTTCCTGTACGTACAGGTTCCAAATGGGTGAAACCTCTAAGTCTAAGCGATTTTCTTCCTTGCGCCAAGAGGGCGAACGCTATTCGGCCGCTATTTCTTCGGCCACGTGTTTTTTCGGCCGCAGATTGACTCCGGTGAAAAAAATCGGCTCTTCCGCTTTTATGTGAAGAAGTAGGGTGGGGAGAGTGAAACGAGCCCCACCAAAAGCGGACCGCAACAGAATTGGTAGGGCTCGCTGCGCTCTCCCCACCCTACCATTATTCGCGTTCCGCACCTAGAACTGGAAGAGCCAAAATTTCCTAGAACGTAACAATCAGGTCGCAAGCTGCCGTGAACTGCTCGCGCTTGGTGTGGTTGCCGTAGGGAAGCTCGCCGGCAGCGTTGGGCGAGCCGTCGTACCAGTCCCAGCGAGCCTCGGGGCGGAGAACCAGATTCGCATGGGGGCGCCAGTTGAGTCCCAGGCTCAGATCATTGTAGGCACCAGCACAACCTGGCAGGCCGTTCCAGCCGCGATCCGTCAAAAGTATATTGCCGATGCCGGCAACGCGGGAGCCGTCGTTATCGCGAATCCATTCGTACCGCAGGCCAGCCGACCATTGGTCGTTCAGCTTATAGGTGAACATTTGCTCCGTGCCGTACCACGAGGCGTCGTTTCCGGGGTTGACCACGGAGCCTTGCTCCTCGATGCCCGCCGTATACTGCGAGCCATACATGAGCCGCTCGGTAAACTGGAGCGTGTAGACCGCAATGACGTTTGTTCGGTCGTTGATGGTGTTTGTGAAGCCCAGTTGCGGCCCTACGTCGATCATGACCGACAGGTTCGATCGCTTGTCGTCGGAGGTGCGTTTTACTCCGCCGAGGAAGTTGTAAGTGTGGGTGGGATCCTCGAACTCCATTGATCCATTATTGACCCCACCGATCGCCGTCCAGTTGTCGTTGAGTTTGTAGTCTGCTTGAAGGCCGGTGACCAAAACCGGATCGAAGTAGGGGCTCGCCAGGAGTGCATGCGAGTAGAAGAAGTTTGGCGGTGCCGGGATCACTTCGAGACTGGTAAAGGTTGCAAAGTGACCCACCTTGACCGTAAGGTCATTGACTGCCACCTCCATGTAGAATTGGGGCAGGATTAACCCGTAGAAGCTATTTGGGTCGTCGATGCGGTTTTCCAAGCCGTTGGATTGTCCGAATCGCCAATCCGTGCCATAGGCCACGTCGATGCGGCCACCCAAATCCCAACCGCAGCCGTCTGTCTTTGTGGGTCGCACAAAGTACAACCAGGCCTGATTCAACTGGTACTCGCCAGCGCGGTCGTTGGTGGCATTAGGACCGTTGAATCGGTCGGCTGGATTGATGGAGCTGAAGGTAATACCCTGTTCAACCCAGCCACCCACATCGATGCCATGGCATTTGAAAAACTCCGGTTGCCGCAGTTTCCAAACCTGCTGGGCAGGCGATGTCTCCTCGACATTCATCTCAGGCGCGAAGTCTCCTTGCGTCGCTTG
>JANXQG010000607.1 GCA_025356915.1 Planctomycetota bacterium
GTCTTGCGCTGCTGCTACGCATGGCTGCTACTACTTCGGTGCGCCCCACACAATGGTGCGTTGAGGCTCGTGGCGATGGCTTCACAGCCCACAGCGATGTCTTCACGACCAAAGAGGCCGCGGAACGCGTAGTGGACCAGCTACGTGGGGCTATGGCGGTCTCCACGGTGGACGAGGATCGCTCGGTGGCTGCCCCTCCGCTTCCAGCCGACGACTTGCAGGGTCAATTGTCTCGCAAGTTCAACCTTTCCTTCGGCTATGTCCAGCAGTTGTTGGGTCGTCTGTTCGACTTTGGCTTCATCGGTCGCCTCTACGACGCGGGACGCGTGCCGAGTCGCGTCACCGATACCGCTCGTGCTGTCATTGAGGAGTCCTGCGGTGCTGCCTACCTCGGATCTACACCGCGACACTATCCGGCGGGTACCTGGTACGCTACGGACCCTGGTGTGCGCCCCAGCTCGCTTGCGCACAAGGACATGCGCTCTGTCTACAGTTTCTTGTGGGCACTCACCATCGGTGAACACTCCGTACCCACGAAGATGCGCAGCCGCACGGTCAAATATCGGCGCCGTGGATCCGAGGAGGTCCTCCTCCTTGCTGGTGGTGACACCGTACTTGACCCTGGCTACCGTCGCCCCGTTGCGGGCCTGCTGGACACACCGACGACCGACCAAGTTGGTGATGACGTGGCCATCCGAGACATTCACGTCGTAGAGGTGCCTACCAAGACCTACAAGGGCTGCGACGACCCGTTTGTTCCTATCCCCCTGTCGGTAATCGACGCGGCCCGTGCCTCGGACTTGCTTGTGGTCGACAACGGACACTATGTGACCACCGAGAAGGGCACGTGGTTGTTGGACCTCTTGCAGTCCGTAGACCCGTTGTCCGTCGTGCTCCCCGGTGGGACCCCCACGGCAGCACAAACAGTCTTGTCTGGCAAATCCTATAAATCCGTCATGCAAACCTGTATGGAACGCGCAGCCGACGCAGCGACGCAAGCTTCTGCGCTGGCCGCGCCATCTGTTTGTCCCGGATGCAAGAAGAAAAAGAAGCTTACGTTCAAGGGCAACAAGCAGGGTGTCGTAGCGCGTTGTGCGGCTTGTAAGAAGTCCTCGACTGTGCGTATCGTGGACGGCGGGTTCGTGCTTTGAATCGTTTGTACGCCATCACGGGTCTTGACCCTAGCTCCGACGAGTACGCTGCGCTACACGCGCGTGTGGACATCATTCGACCCGAAGACCTGGATACTTGGGTCGCATCGAATGCGCGAGTGCTACTGCGCTATCCGGCCCTATTCAACCAGCTGAGCGACTTTCGTGTCGTTCCCTCCACGGATGACCGCATCGCGATCTCCAAAGAAAATAGTCGACTGCACGACGCACATCCGCACATCATGCCAAGCGTCGGTCGCTACCGATTCTTCATGACGGACAACGCCTACTTTGCTACTAGCGATGTGGCTGGTGGACTCGGTGATGCTACTGGTGACGCCACACATAACCGCGCAGCCTGGGTAGTAGCCGACTACGTGGATCGGCACCCAACGTGGTCCTTCTGGGCCCTCGATGTGGCGTGGGTCAACGTTGGTCGTGCGATCTGCTTTGCTGACCTAGCCGTTGTGGCCGTCCACGACGGTGCCACCGTCACGTTGGGTGACACGTTGCCACCCGATGCTTTCTACCAGGTCCTTGTGACCAAACTTACAGGGAGTTGCTGCCGATGATCTCGAATTTGCCATCGTTCTGGTACGCCCTGACGGGTATCGTACATGACCCTCTGGTCTCTATGGCTGCTCCGTCCTTCGTGACACCAATCACATCCGCTAGTTGGGTGCGCGTGACAGACTCGATGCTCAAAGAGTTGAGCTTCAGTTCCCACGGTGAAGCGGAGCGCTTCCTGCTGCAGCGTGGCTTCAGGCAGACAGTCGACGTCTTGGTCTGGGACGCTGTGCCCCCTACATTTGTAGAAACGATGATGTACAAGACGATTCGCATCGTTGAAATGCGCGTTTATTCGTAAAAGAAAGATACCATGGCTAAAGCAACCAGCATCTCTGATTCCATCCTCGATCTGATCGACGCCCAAATCGTTGAAGCCGGCAAGGCACTTGACTTCCGTCCTGTCAGCCTTGCCCGTGGCAGCTATGTGTCCGGAAGCCTCAGCTTCGGCAGCTTGGTGATCGATCTCATCACCGGAGGTGGCGCTCCTGCGGGTCGCTGGTCCACCGTGTACGGACCTGAAGGTGGCGGTAAGTCGAGCATCGCGTTCTCTACCATGGCATCTGCGCTGCGCGCAAAGCGCCCAGTCCTGTACTTCGACCATGAATCGGCTGCTGACCCGACGTACATGAACAACCTTGGCATTGCGTTGTCCGTGGATGGAAAGCCCAACCCGTACTTCAAGTACTTCCAGCCAGAGACCGGAGAGTCGACGTACCGAATGATCGCGCGTGTTGTGCGCAACTTGCCGTCCTTCACTCCTACTAAGGATGGTAGCCGTCCTGCCCCTACAGCTCTGATCGTCATCGACTCCCTGGATTCTATGCTCAGTGAGAAGATGGTAGAGGACGATGATAACGCCCAGCGTGGCATCCAGGCCACCATGCACGCCAACGGCATGCGCCTAATCAAGTCCATCATGGGCACCCGCAACGTGTCCGTGCTGGCGACCAACCAGACGCGCATGAACCCCGGTGTCAGCTTCGGTAACCCCGAGTATGAACCTGGCGGGCAGGCCGTCAAGTTCTACCCCGACTTGAAGTTCCGCATCCAGGCTGTCGGCAAAATCAAGAAGGAACGTGGCCGCGACCTCAAGCAAGTGAACGTCAAAACGATCAAGAACAAAGGGTTCACGCCGTTCCGCGAACTCCATACGGATCTCAACAACGCGCCGGCCATTGCCTTCGGCCTAGGCTTCGAGCGTGGCTACGATGGCTTCGCCTACCTGGTCAGCACGAACCAAGTGCCCTCGATGGGTCCTGGTGGTAAGGGCATCTACGAAGTCACTATGCAGGGCTTCGAGGGCAAGCACAAGTGGAGCGACCTGATGCGGATTTGCTGTTCTAACGCGTTCCGTGACGCCGCGTACAAGCAGATGCTGACCGGTGAGGCGTTCAAGCTGTACTTCGACCACGAGAAGATGATCCCTCCGTCAGCGAATCTCGAAGATTCCGGTGTCCTGACCCCCGAAGAGGAGGAGGCGTTTGAAGCAGAGGAGAAGGAGATCAAGAAGGCGTTGGGCAAGAAGGGCAAGCAGGTCGAAGACTTCTTGGACCCTGACGGCCCGATCCGCCTGCTGTCGTCGAACGTCACCGAGGACGGAGAAGTACTGGACCACGTGGTAAGAGCGTAGTCCGAAATGAACATCGCCGACCACCTAAGTCCCCTCCATGCCTGTGACGAAGCATCGAGGGCCCGCTCGGCCGACCTAGTCCGTAGCGTCATCTTCTGGGACGACATCAAGAAGGTCAGCAGCGCCACAGACCACTCGTGTGCCAGTTAGGATCCAGGTAGTTTTGTGTCAGAGACCATGTCTGCTCAGCCTGTCGCCCTCGCGACGTACAACAAGCGTACTATCATCGTATACAACGATGACGGTACGATCAACTTGTGGCTTACCAGACACGCGGGACACCACATCGCGGAGGCGACCCATAAGCTGCTG
>JANXQG010000614.1 GCA_025356915.1 Planctomycetota bacterium
AGCACGTGCTCGACTTCGCTGGTGCCGATACCAAAGGCCAAGGCGCCGAATGCCCCGTGCGTTGCCGTGTGGCTGTCGCCGCAAACGATGGTCATGCCCGGCTGGGTAAGCCCCAGTTCCGGTCCAATCACATGTACAATGCCTTGGTTGCGATCGTCGATGTCGTACAAACGGACACCAAAATCTTGACAGTTTTGCCGCAACGCATCGATTTGCTGCAGGGCGATCTCATCGATGATCGGCAGCATGCGGCTGGTGGTCGGCACATTATGGTCAACCGTGGCCACGGTTCGTTCGGGCCGCCGGACCTTCCGCCCGGAGAGCCGCAGCCCTTCAAACGCCTGGGGACTGGTCACTTCATGGACGAGTTGCAAGTCGATGTACAGGATTGTCGGCTTCCCTTTTTCGGCATGCACGACGTGACGGTCCCAAATCTTCTCGAACATTGTCCGGGGGTTGGATCGCATATTTGGGTGGAGGTTTTGAAAGCTAGGAAGGAAACGAAAAACACAGTCCGACGAACGGTTAGCTAGGGGGACTGCCGGCAGAAACCTATTAGGAACACTGATTCTGACACCACGCGGAATTCATCTATTGTACACGGTGGAGGCTGAGTTTTCCAGGGACTCAAAATTCGTCACTCAAAATTCGTCACTCGGTAAACTCCACTTCCACCGGTCCGGTGCCGAGGCGGAGATCCTTTGTCAGCCAACGATAACCGCAACGCTGCATGAGATCGGTAGGTGCGTCGAAATACTTGCCTATTGCCTCAATATCGCGCACCGCATCGAGATTGTCGATGCCACGAGTCGCTTGACGCGAGATGATCAAAATCCGATAGTATCCGGCGACCGGGACAAAAAACGCAAATCGCCCATCGGCGTCGGTACGGGTCGCGGCGCCGCCGAACTCGGCTAGCACGGCAGAAGTAGCATCGCCCGGCGAATCGCCCGGCCGCAGGCCGGCAATCGGCAGCCGCTTGTCCGGTAGCTTGGCGGCAGGCAAGACAATGACAATGGCCCCGGCGTCGCCATGCTTCGTGCCGGTTTGCGGGATGAGCAGCACTTTGCCCTCGACCGGCACTCGCATCTGCAATTCGGCGTCCTCCTTGCTGGCGGCCGAAAAGCTCCTGTGGCCAGTGAGATAGCCCAGGCCGAAGGCAGTCGCCGCTACCGTCAAGTAAAGCACGGCCTCGACGTAAAGCATGCGGCGGGGAAAGAGTATCTTGTCGGATGGCACGGGAGTCAGCCGCGAAGGCTGCGGGCTGGGGACGCGAAGCTCGAGGCTACCTTCCAACTCGGAGTTGGGAATCCGGAACTCGGAACTATTCGTGCCACCTTGCACTGATGATTCTCCATCGACTACGGATCGGCATCGTCCGACCGGCCCAGAGCATGGATCGCCTGAACGAAGATCAGGCTGACCAAAACTACGATCCAAACAACCCCGCCAGCCAGGGCCACATAACGCAAGACAGCCCCCCCTACGGTATCGTTCATGGCAACCAGAAGCGATGCCAGCGCCAGGACAACGCAGATCGCAATCGGCAGCAAAAGCCCCACGACCATCAGTGCCAGCAATAACATGGAAGAAACAGGTTTGCGACTCATACCCCCATTTTGTCGTGAGAATGGGCGGTTGTCAAGCCGGACAAGAGAATTGCAAAGTCCAACGCGAAGGGGGCAGGTCCATGTTTTCGGGCAAGGATCTCGGGTGAATTTCAAACGTTTTCGCCGAAAAATGAACCAGACCCCGGACTTTGCAGTTTTCCTGTCAAGCCGGATTGGCTTGACATGCAGCCTCCATCGCGCACAATGAATCGTGAGGCAAGAGGAGCGGGAAATCGAGCGAGGAATGAAATGAAGCGTTTGTGGCACGGATGGCAACGGTTGGCGGCCGGCATCGTCGGCGGTCTTGTGGTTCTGCTTGCCATCTCAGCGCTGGCGACGGAAGTCGTACTGAAAGACGGCCGGATTTTGCGCGGCCGGATGGGCGAAACCGTCGGCCTAGCTGAGCAGAATGGGGCTGGCGACGGCGATAACCTCAAGCAGATTGTCTTCGTCAACGACGATTTCCGCATGATCTTCGTCCCCAAGCGGCAGCTCGCCGCCGTGCGGCCCGACACCCCGCTGGAGAATGCGGAAAAGTTTGAGTGTGAACAGCCGCGCGCCCTGATCGGCCGCAACGGCCGCCAGAAAGTCCTCTCGGTCGGCCCCCCGGCTGGGCCGATGAAGGATTTCGACGACTGGGGCCGGCGAACTTATCCCATGCGCACCGCCGGCGGCGTGCTGAATGTCGTGCAGGTCATCACCGATCTCACGCCGCAATACGCCCGGGTCGAGGCATTAAAACAGACATGGGACATGCGGATCGCCACGAGTACGATCTCCGACGCGTTACTCGACAATATCCTCATGCACCAGATCAATCCCAAGAAGCTCGAACACCGCAAGAAGATCGTTCGTTTCTATCTCCAGTGCAAGCGCTACGGCATGGCCGTGGCGGCATTGCAAAAGATCATCCTGGATTTCAAAGACGACACGCAGGTTGCCCAGGAACTTCAACCCACGCTGCAAAAGTTGCGGCTCATGTATGCGCAACAGATGCTCGATGAGTTGGGACTGCGGCGCGAAGGTGGACAGCACGCCCTGGTGCGGAAAATTTTGAAACAGTTCCCGACGGAAGACGTTACGGGAGAAATTCTGCAAACCGTCAGCCAGGTGCAAAAGGAATACGCAGCGTTCGAGGCGATGCGGACCGCCATTACGAATGCTTGTCAGGCACTCATACCTCAGGTGGCGCAACGTGCCGATCGCGCGGCCCTGGCGATAATGTTGCAAGAGATGGGGCCGGAGTTGAACCCCGAAATGCTGCCCCGCATGGCAGCCTTTCTGCAAAATCAGAACGGCTCGCTCAAAGCAGAAGAAAAGCTTTCGCTGGCGGTCAGCGGTTGGCTACTAGGGTCCGACGCGGCCTCGACCGATTTGCCGGCAACCCTTTCGGCATCGCGGCTAAGGAAGCTGGCGCAAGACTATTTGGTTGAACCGCTGAAGGTAAAACGCGACCGAAAGCTGCAACCGATCCTCTCCGAAGTCGCCGCGAAGCCCGAAGTACTTGCCGCACTCGCAGCGCACATGACGCCGCCCTACCCATTGCCCGACTTGATCGACGAGAAGATCCCCGGCTACTCCAAGCTGGAAATCAGCGTGCTCTCCGGCCAGCCGGATGCAACTTACTACGTACAATTGCCGCCCGAGTACAATCCCCAACGCCGCTATCCAATGATTGTATCGCTGCACGGCATCGGGCACGACCCCACGATGCAGATCGATTGGTGGGCAGGCGAACATCCGCCCGACGGCCCGCCAGGCCGACAGGGACAGGCGGGGCGATACGCGTATATTGTCATCGCTCCGGCCTGGACTGTCGAGCATCAGAAGGAATATGAATACTCGGCTCGCGAACACGCCGTGGTACTGGGCTGCGTCCGCGACGCCTGTCGGCGGTTTGCCGTCGATACCGACCGCGTGTTTCTCTCCGGCCATTCGTCGGGTGGCGACGCGGCATGGGACATCGGCGTGTCGCATCCCGATCTCTGGGCGGGTGTGATTCCCATCTCGGCCGAAGCCAAAAATACATGCACATTCTACATCGAAAACGCCCGCCATGTCCCTTTTTATGTCGTGCTGGGCGCGTTGGACAACGGCCGCATCGGTCGCAACGCACTGGTACTGGATCGCTATTTGCGGAACGGCTACAATACGACCGTCGTGGAATATCTTGGCCGCGGGCACGAGCATTTCGTCGATGAGCAATTGCCGCTGTTCGACTGGATGAACCGCTGCAAACGGAGTTTTCCTTTGCCTCGCGAGCGCGAACTGATGCACGAACGAGAATTTGTCTGCTCCACGATGCGGCCGGGCGACAACTTCTTCTGGTGGGCGGAAATCGAGAGCCTGCCGACGAACGCCATCGTGACCAAGTGGCCGCCTCCCCGCGGCACGAAACCGCTGGTGGTGCGAGGCAACGTACCGACGAATAACACACTGATCCTCACCGCAGGCAATTCGCGGACCACGATCTGGCTGTCGCCAGAGATCGTCGACTTCAATAACCGCGTGAATATCACGGTCGGCGGCCGCCGCCCCAACGCAACGCCGGCGATGATCAAGCCGAGCGTCGAGACCATGATCGAGGATCTACGCGTGCGCGGCGATCGCCAACACCCATTCTGGGCAAAGGTGGAGACCCGGTGAGAAATTTACTTCGTCATCAGTACACCCTTGGTGAACCAGCCGTTCTCTTCGCTGGTCATGGCCGCACTTGACGGGCCTAACGCTTTACGGACGACTTCAAAGTCAGGTAACTTGCTGCCGTCGATCCGTTGATGCCGCGGCACTCCACTTTTGCCAGACGAAGCCATGCTGTTGAGTGTCCGGCCCAGCAGCGATTCGCTCTGTGGCATTTTGCCCTGACGGATCAATTCGTACGTAGGCTGCACCGCGCGATCGGTCCAGGAGAATCCACGGGACGACTGCTCCTTCAACCCGAGCTTGTTGAGGGTGACGTCCCATACCTGCTGAAATTCCGGTTGCGTGGCTAGACGACTGTTTTCATCGAGCGGCTTCAGGGTCTTGATCAAGAAGTCAATGTGTGAGGCGATGAACAACTGCCCACGCGCAACGGCGATCGCGCCATGGGGCAGGAAGTGACCTTCTGTTTCCTGGTCGTCTTTTTCGGCCGACTTGGACTTGCCATCATCCTTCTTCGGAGTGAGCGAGGGCACGTTGACATCCAATTTTGGCACTTCCGCGTCTTCCTCCTCGACAATCTCCCAAACAACGTGGCCGGCGATATCCCGCTTCTTGATCGTGGGATCGTTCTTAACGCACTTTTCAATGGCCTTGGCCACGGCGGCTTCGTCCTTGGTCTCGATGGCCCAGAGCAGCCGCTCGCTGGTCGTCGTGATCGGCAGATTGTAGTCGGTGACCATGGTGACCCGCTGTCCAAGATTGGCGATAAGCTCCTTGCGAAGATCAATCTGTGGACCGCTGGGATCGGTGGCCATGCCATCGAGAGTCTGTTTCCAAACGCCCTTCTCATTGATGATCTCGTCGTATAAGGAACCAAAGTTGTCGAAAGCGTTCAAAATATCGACATAGATCGTGAAGTAAGTGGCCACGTCGCGGCCAACCCAGGGTTGAGGAGCGAAGTCTTTGCCATTGGGAAAGACGAACATTTGCATCGATTCTTTGTAGGGTGGTGGGGCAAACACCGCCGTACGATGGAGGATCTGGTAGCCATCGGTGGAAACGTCAACATAACCTCCAACGCCCTTGACGGCCGTATAGCCCTGGTTGCGCATGATTTCGATGATCGTCTTGCCTTTGCGCCGCTTTTCCGGCGGGGTAGCTGCACGGACTGCCTCGGCGTAGCCCAGGGGATGGATGAACCAACGGATGCCCGGCACGTAATCGGGGGCATCAGCCGCGCAGCGTTTCATGACCATTTGATACCCAGGGACTTGGGATAGACTGTCGGCCTGACCGCTGTTGACCAGTCGGGTGAGGATGTCCTGCACGACGGCCAGATCGTCGCAGGCACCGAAGAAGTTCTCCGTAAGAAAATAGACCGTTTGTCCCATCGCGGCCGTGGCCGTGGTACCACCCTTCCCTGCCGCAACCTGTTGGTCCTGGGACAGTGGGACGGCGAATACATAAACCGAAATTCCACGAATCTTCTGAAGGGTCTCTTTCGCACCGCCACCCTTCAGACCTGCGCGGGCCTTGGACAGGAGGGCTTTCGCCTTGTCGAGATTACCCGTAACATCCAAGAGTAGACTGGCGGCCGCCTTGCCCGGTTGCGGTTGTATTAGGGCTAAAGAAGCCTCGCCGGTGGACACTCCTCGCAAATCGTCGAGGTGGATGCCCAGCCGATCGGCCAACACGGACCATTGCGATTGCATTTGTAACCGAAAGTCGTCTGCAAACGGCTTCATGACCGGGTCGGCCATGAGTTTGCTGAGCTGGGTTTTGTTCCATTGTTCCGTCAAACGGATCGAATTCGTCGCCGAGACAAACCCAACGGTTGTTTTGGGCAGCAGCGTATCCATCGACGGCGGCACTGGAACGGCCGAACGCGGCGGAGGAATAGCTGCGGTTTTTTTAGGCGGCACGGAATCAATCGACGGGTCGGCCGCCGATATCCCCTTGGAAATCACCAGACCGCAAATAACAATGAACCACAATGCAGCAGGCCGCAGACTTGGCACGGCAAAATCCTTCCGAGAAAATTCAGCGGTTTTCATGGGTCGCCTTTAGAAGCTTTTTCAGAACCGCCCAGCGTAGGCGAAATACCTACACTACGAGACAAGTTTTGAAACAACTCAAAGTAAAAGTTTACCTATCCCTGCCAACTTACGCCAGATCGAATTCATAAATTCGGAAAAGCAAAGAAACCTTACCACTTCTCAAAGTGCGGAACATTAGGATGTTTGGCATGGCACAAGGTAGATAAATGGATGAAAATGAGATGAATAGGGCGTTTGGGCAATTGTGCCGCAGCGTTCTCTTGCTAACGGCGTGAAGATACATCGGATATTCTAACGGTATTGCTTCAGTAGCTATTACAAAACCGTCCAATAATACATCCTGCGGCTATACTCTACTCAGCGCGGGCGCGAATAATACTAACCCGAAGCGCAAGCGAGGCGAGTAAACCCTTACCTCGCTCGCGCTTCGGGTTAGTATGCTGTTGATGCAAAACCGCCGAATGTGCTCGTGCCGAGTATACTTGACCCAAATTGACTCGGGAAAGGGTTTGTTCCTCTATTCAAAAGGAAAGAGGGCGACCATGACCAGATCGACGCTGGTGTCGCGATCGAATGGCTGTTCCGCATAGCCGCCGAAGAACTGAACCTGCGCCGCGCCTGCCTGCTCTGCCATGGCCTCCAGGGCGCTCCTTTCCATGCCGAGAAACTGGGGTGATTCGTGGGCCAAGAGCGGCCCGCCGTTGGGGTCGGCTACGACCAACTCGACGTAGCCGCGGCTGCCACAACGATGCACTCCTTTCAGGATCAGCACATCGCCTTGAGGCAGTTGCGTGCGGAGGCACTTCTGCCAGATGCACGGACCGTCCGGCATCCGCCAGAGATTGAGAATCTGCACCAGCAAAACACCGCCCGGCCGCAATGCCTCCAGCATTCGTGCGACGGCCGCTTGAACCGCCGCCAGATCGGGTGCCAAGGCCAAGGAGTTTCCCACGCAGACGACCGCATCCCACGACCCGGCTACGGGAATCGGCTCGTCAAAACCGCGCACGGCCCAGTGCAGTCCCGGCGGTTCATCGAAACTGGCACGGGCCTGCTCGATCATCGCGGGGCTGAGATCGGAACCTTCCACATCGAGACCCCAGCGATGGAACATGTCCGCGTGGTGTCCCGTGCCGCAGGCCACATCCACAACGCGCTTGACCCCGGCCTGCTCGAACCAGCGGCGATAGAACGGCTCTTCGGCCGCCAATCGCTTCGGCCAATCGATCATCGCCTCGTAGACATTAGCCAGTTGATCGAACGTGTTGGCAGACATGCATCCGCTTCCGATGGGTAAGGACCGGCGAATCAATTCGTGTCAAGTTTCTGTTGCAGAAGGAGTTAACAGAAAGGAATAGGGTGGGCCGAGCGCAGCGAGCACCTCCATTTTACAAGCGAATCCTCTCCGTGGCAAAACACAAACCGGCTGCCACGGCAGATCCAAGCTCGGGAAACGCGCCTTGGGATAAAGAATGCGTTTCCCTGCTATCATACTGTCGTGACAGCCGGGGTGAGTTGTCAGTACTCAGTTTCTGTCCCGGGGGGACTTACGATAATAGCCCAGCAGTTCACTGCTGGGTTTGGAATAACGAAGGAACTTCCGGAGTCCCGTGGGGACGGCTGAACAGCAATCTTTACTCAGTCGTCCCTACGGGACTTTCAATGTTTTCATCCCTCGCACCCAGCGATAAATCGCTG
>JANXQG010000426.1 GCA_025356915.1 Planctomycetota bacterium
ACTCGCCTGCCTCGACCGTAAGATCAATGCCACGGACGGCCTCAATGGTTTTGGAGTCGCGATGAAACAGCCCGCGAATCGAAGCACCGAGCCCCTCTTTCTTCTGGAAAACGCGATACGATTTTGACAACTTGGCGATTGCGACGATAGGCATGGTGCTCACCAGATCTTCACTCGCTTTTCCGGAGCAAGATACATTTTGTCGCCCTCCTTGACGCCAAAAGCTGAGTAGAACGCCGGCACATTGCGGACCGTGCCGTTGACTCGGTACTCGGCAGGTGAGTGCGGATCGGTCACCAATCGGTTCTTCAAGTCGGCCTCGCGATGCTTGCGTCGCCAGACTTGGGCCCAGCCCAAGAAGAACCGCTGATCGCCCGTCAGTCCGTCGATCACCGGGGCTTGCTTGCCGACCAGCGAAAGTCGATAGGCCTCGTAGGCGATGGTCAGACCGGCCAGGTCGCCGATGTTCTCGCCCAGGGTGAAGCGGCCGTTGACCTTGAAGCCAGGGAATGGCTCGAACTGGCTGTATTGCGCAGCCAGGGCGTCCCCGCGCTTGTCGAACTCGGTGCGATCGGCCGGGGTCCACCACGGGTTCAGATTGCCGGCGCCATCCCACTTCGAGCCTTGATCGTCAAATCCGTGCCCCGCCTCGTGGCCGATCACCGCACCGATACCCCCGTAATTCACGGCATCGTCGGCCATGAGGTTGAAGAAGGGGGGCTGGAGAATTGCGGCCGGAAAGACGATCTCGTTCTGGCTCGGATTGTAGTAGGCATTGATCGTCTGCGGGGTCATGTGCCATTCGTCGCGATCGACCGGCTTGCCGAGTTTGGCCAGGTCGCGGTTCCACTCGTAGATCGCGTGTCGCTCGACGTTGCCCACCAAATCGCCGCGACGAATCTCCAGGGCTGAATAGTCGCGCCACTTCTTTGGATAGCCGATCTTCGGCGTGAATGTGGTCAGTTTCGCCAGGGCCTTCTGTTGGGTCGCGGGGCTTATCCAGTCCAGCTTCTCAAAGCTGATCCGGTAGGCATCGAGGACGTTTTTGACCATTTGATCCATGCGCTGCTTGGCTTCCGGTGGGAATCGTTTTTCGACATAGAGCTTGCCCACCGCCTCGCCCAGGCAACCTTCCACGACGGCGACGCCGCGCTTCCAGCGGGGACGGTTTTGCGGAACGCCGCGGAGCGTCGTGCCATAAAACGCAAAGTCCTCATCCGCCAACTCCTTATTGAGCAGGCTCGCGTAGTGACGGACAATATTCAGTTTCAGCCATGTCTTCCAGGTAGCCAGCGGAACTTGATCGAGCAACTCCGCCATTGACGTCAGGTAGGACGGCTGCGCAACGACAATCTCCTTGGCATCCTTCACGCCGCTGCTCTGAAAATAAAGCGGCCAATCGAAGCCGGGCGTCAGCTTGGCCAGCTCGGCAAGACCCATCTTGTTATAGGTCTTGTCGGCATCGCGGTTTTCCACCTTGGACCACTGGGCTTTAGCAATCCGGGTTTCCAAGGCCACGATATCAGCCGCCTGCTCGCGTAGTGTAGGCGTCCCGCCTGCGTTCTTGGCATCGCCGATCTTGGCCAGCGTCAGCATCTGCTCGAGATAGGCTCGATAGGCATCCAGCTTTGCTTTGAACTTGGCATCCCAGTAATAATCTCGGTCCGGCAGGCCCAGCCCTGACTGGGAGATATGGAGAATGTGCTGATCCGACTTCTTCGCGTCGGTGCCCACATAGCAACCCAGCGGGCCAGACACGCCGAGCTTCGACAACTCGGCCAGTGACCGAATGAGGTCGCCCTTGGTCTGGATGGAGTCCACGGCCGCAAGCCGCACCGCGATTGGCTGGATGCCCAACTCTTCCGCGCGGGCTTCGTCCATGAACGATGCGTACAGGTCGCCCACCTTCTGACGTTCCGAGCCGGGGACATTGCTCTTGGCCGTGGCGCAGTTCTCGATGATCTCGCGGAGATCGTTTTCAGCTTTTTCCGCCAGAATCGCAAAAGCCCCGTAGTCGGAACGATCGGCGGGGATCTCGGTCTTGGCAAGCCAAGAGCCGTTCACCGCGCGAAACAAATCATCCTGAGGGCGGACGGCCTTGTCAAAACCCGCTCGATCAATACCGCTGCCCAGCGGGGCAGGGGCCGGAGATGCTGTAGCTGGCTGAAGGCGGCGCCAGCGCGGGCCGACGGCCTGGCTGCGAAATTCCGCAGCACTCGATTCACTCGCCGGAATTACCACGGCGTCGATTAGACCGGCCAATAATATCGTTCCAAGTAACCATTTTCGGATGGGCATTGCGGGGTTGTCTCGTTTGAGTAGGGGAGAATTGTGGAAACGCAGATTCCAGATTATACTCAGCAAGGGCACATTCTGCGGTTTTGCATCAACAGCATATTAACCCGAAGCGCAAGCGAGGTAACAGTTTACACGCCTCGCTTGCGCTTTGAGTTAGTATTATTCGCGCCCGCGCAGAGTATACCTACGCCAGCACAGGTCGTCTAGCCGGGGGGAGAACTGCGAAGTTCGTGGGCCGATCCATTTTCTGCAAGAATATCCGAAATCAACCTAGCCTTCCTCGTTCACGCAATCGCTAAAGTTTCGCTTTATCGGGCTATTGGCATTTCTATCTACCCACCGTTCAAAGATGCTGGGTCGATTGGTCTGGGCGAATAAGCATGGAAATGCCGAAGATAGGGAAGATACCGTAC
>JANXQG010000702.1 GCA_025356915.1 Planctomycetota bacterium
CAGCGATCGTATCGTAGGTGGACACTACGTTACCATCTTGGTCCAGGATGGTGGACTGGAAGCCCGCCTTCTGGGCGATCTTCTTCGCTTCTTCCAAGGTCTTGCCTTCGTTGGCGCTAACGTACCCGAAGTTTACGAACCAGATTCTGTACATGCCAGCATCCTAAGACCCAACGGAAAGCTTGTCAAGCGCCTCGCATCGGGATCACCTGCAGGTGACCCCGACGCGATAATGAGTGTCCTACCGGAGCCGGTTCGGCACAACCCGTTGGGCCTTCCAGTGTTGATCGGTGGTCACGTGGTTGGCGCGCACGAACTTCGCGAGACTTCGCGAGAAGTCCTGGTATTCGAACGACCCTGCCAGGCGGACCACGTAGCCCTCCATGGGGTCCTGGTCGTGGGTGGGGCTGTAGAGGCCGCGGATGACCTTTTCATCCCAGGGGCCCTGGTAGAGCACCGGGACCGTCTGGAGGCCAAGCAGGGCCGACCATTCAATGGTCTCAGCCCAGCTGAGGCATCGGTTCTGCTCCCAGATACTGAACACCTGGAAGTAACTGGTCAGCGTCTGGTATTCGATGCTGTGGCGGGCGTACAGGTTCTCCCCGCAGATGCGAAAATCCTGCGGGATCGTGTGCTTCATCGCCGCGTGCATGCTGCGGACCATCGAACGGCTCTCGTGGTGCTCGTACGTCAGGCTCCGCGCGTGCATGTAGTCACGGTACAGGGTGGTGTTTTCCCCGTCCATCTTTGTGGTGACCACGACCGCCTGCCCCTCGAAGTGCTTGGTATCACTGAGGGTCTTGTCATCTGAGGTCGCGCCAGCGCTCCAGGGCAAGTGAAAACTGCGGGGGTATTTGACGGGGTCCATACCCACATAGTAATCCTGCCTACAAGCTTGTCAAGGGTTACGTTGGAGACTCCAGCTATGCCATAATGGGTCGGCCTTCTAGATGTAGGGCAGGGTCCGATCGTACTTGTCACCAGTCGCTTCGCAGATCTTTTTGCAAAGCTTGTGCGTTGCCTCGTTCCGGCCGTCGTGTCCGCCCTTGTCTTCAGCCCAGGCTTCAATGCAGGTGACGAAGAGCCCCGCGATCTTCTGCTGTAGCGTTCGGTGCGTGTGGCAGGTGACTTGCTCGACGAACGCGGGGATTTGCTCCCGGCTGCCACCGTTGACAAATTCGTCCATCATTTCGGCCATTTCGGCGCCCGTGAGATCCCGTCCATTTTGCGTCTTCATTGCATGTTCTCCAGTCCCAAGATCGTAAGCACTATCCCGACAACGTCAAGCGTTGACACTCTCGAAAGCATGATTATGGTCTTGGTAACCCTGGAGGGCGAGACTCATGACTGCCTCCGTTCGTGGCGCTCACGGTAGGGCCAGCGCGAGCTTGGGCGCGACCTCGAATAGCACGTAGAGGACGATCGCCGCGGCGGCGGCCATCGTAAGCGCGCGCTCGACGGCGGAGCGCGGGGCACGCGGCACCAGCACGGATCGCGCGATGGCGTGCACCTCGTCGACGCGCCCCAGGATGAGCAGCGTGCGATCGTCGGCGGCCTTGGCGTGCTTGTGCGCCTGGTGGGCGTGCTTCGTCGCTGCTTCGACGGAGGCTGCGGGGGTGGTGTCGTCCCAGTTGGTCATGCTGTCCTCATAGGAGCGTCGCCACCGCGCTAGCGATGACCGCTCCAATCGCTGTCCTGCCCGCGTACCCGGTATCGTGCACCGCTGGCGTCGGATGCAACCCATCGAAGAGCGCAAGTGTGTCATTCGGATCGCTCACGCAATTCCAGATATCCGCGACGACGACGTTGTAGCCGCTGCCACGCAGCGACGTTTGCATCGCGCCAAGGCCCGCCTGGTAGTTCAGCAGTTCCACGCGCTGCGGCGCGGTCGCCAGCCCAGTGACCACATCCATAAGACCCACGACGCAGATCGGAACTCCAGGGCGCGCGGCCTGCACGAGCCCGCACGCTGTAGCCACGTCCGCGCGCAGTTGATTTGCTGTGCGACTCAGCGCGAGCAAGTCGTTGATTCCGTACGCGATGATCATGGCGGTAGTCGCAGAGCCAGAGTTGGTGATGTCCGTGGCGAACGTTCCAAGGCGCGTGGTCAGCGACTCGCCGGGGTGCCCGTCGCACCAGTAGTCGTAGTCTGGATTCGCCGGCAGCCCTGCAGCGAGAGCGCCCACCCACGTCACGCCCTTGCTAGCGGAGTAGAGATTCCTCTGCATGCGCCGACGCCATCCGTCGCCGAGCTGACCTCCGGCGAGTCGGCCGGCAAGGATCGAGTCTCCCCAGCCGTTGATCGTGCGCTTGGTCCTGAACATGTCCGCCGTCGTGGCGACGCTTTGAATTGCTGGCGTACCCGATTTCACCAGGTTGTCACCTCCGGTGCGGGCCACCCATGATGATCCTGGGTTCGTGAGCGTGACGTTGTATCCGCGCACCTCGTTCGTCATCGCCGTTCCGATGGACTTCTGCGCGTCGGCGAGCACCTGCGCAGGCGTCATGATGTCCGAGCTGGTCGCGACCTCGATGATGCTCTGCGGGGTCGTGTAGAGCCCCGAGTAGTTGGATCCTACACCTAGCCAGTCGTTCGGCTGGCCGTATCCTGGTCCGGTGTACGCGACGCCGAATCCTGTATTGACCTGGCCCAAGCCCGCTTCGTAGCCGTCTATGTACCAGCGCGCTTTGGATCCGTCGAGCGTCAGGTGGCACGTGATCACGTTGCCGACCTGCTCTGCAAGGATGACTTTTCGGCCGACCCGTAGCAGTCCGCCCGCAGGGCCGATGCCCGCGTAGCACACGAGCTGGCCAACGGTGAGGATGCCGGTCGTATCCTCAGTCGTGAAGATCCATCCGCCAGACGATGCGTTGAATCCTGCGAGCCACTTGAACGCCGTGCCCGGGACCGACTCCACGCGAAGGCGGAATCTAACGGTGCCCGGCGTCTCCGCGTTCCACAGGTTATTTGCCTTGAATCGGTCGCCAGCGGTACCGAATAGCACGGACGGGACAGGGACTGGTAGAGCGCCACTGAAGATCTTCTGCGGCCTCCCAAACGCCAGCCCCTGGCCAAACGGGGGGCTCACGTCGCCGTCGTCACAGGCTGAACCTGCATCGTGACGCTCCACGTGACGTTGGTGGCCGCAACGCCCGTGACCTGAGGAATGATGCTGTTGCCGGAGATGACCAGCGTAGCCGTCGCCGTCGACAGGGTGCCCGACGCGTCCGCGTTCGAGCCCGCGATGACAGCCCCGCTCAGGACCGGCGCCCCTCCGTTGCGGGTGTACCGCCCTCGGAAGTCCTGGACGTAGTGGTCAGCCGACGCGGCCTTCTTGCCAGTGACGGTGATGAGCACGTCAGCCAAAGTGAGGTCTGGCATCGCGTAGACGGCCGTGGCGCAGTTCGTCGGTGTCGCGCCTGCTGTGACGAGCGCTCCCATGGCCAGCAGCGCGACTGGCAACAGCGCGCGCCGCGAACTCTTCATCGCGCTCCGGGCGATCCCATGCCAGTGGGGCCGGCGCCAAGCGGAAGCGTCTTGATCACCTTTCCACTTTTCACGTCAACTACCGAGAGCCATCCGGCGCCGGGTTTTGGTGCAGCCGCGCCCGGCATCGCCGCCATCCCGGGCATGTTGTCGTGCG
>JANXQG010000011.1 GCA_025356915.1 Planctomycetota bacterium
CGCAGGCAAGATGCCTACGCTATGGGAAGTCGTTGCAACTCGGTTAAGATCGGCAATCTGGATGAACTTTATCGGGGTTGGGCACAAGCTGGGCATGTTCGTTACGATGGTGTTGATACTCCTTGGAACGAGTATCGCCGCTGCCGTGGAAAGTCCCGATCCTGCCGCGCCCGAACCGATTGCCGCAAGTAACGACGCACCGCTGCCTGCTCCAGTTCCCATTTCCACCCGTAACTTGGCCAAGGTACTCACCGACGGCGGCCCGTTGATGATTGCCCTGGCCGGATGTTCGCTGCTGGTGATCACATTCGTCCTGGAGCGTGCGATCAATCTCCGCCGCAGTCGGGTGATTCCCAAGCCCTTCGTCACGCGACTCTTGGAGCAGATCGGTAGCGGCGAGATCGATCGTTCCCAGGCCCTGGAGCTATGCGAAAAGAACGGCAGCCCAATCGCCCAGGTCTTTGCCGGGGCAGTTCGTAAGTGGGGCCGGCCGAGCGTCGAGGTCGAACAGGCAGCCATCGACAGCGGCGAACGCGCAGCCAACCATCTGCGACGCTATCTCCGCGTGTTCTATGGCGTGGCCAATGTCGGGCCGCTCCTGGGATTGATGGGAACCGTGCTGGGAATGATCGAAACCTTCAACGCCATAGCCTCACACGAGGCCTTGGGCCGGGCCGAACTTCTGGCCGGCGGTATCGCCAAGGCCCTGTTGAACACCGCTGGCGGACTGGCTGTGGCCATTCCCGCCTCGATTTTCTACGTCGTCTTCCTCAGCCGCGTCGATCGGCTGATCATGGATATCGATGAAGCTTCACAGGAAATCGTGAACCTGATTTCGGCCGAGGAGTTGCAAAATCGTTCTGCACGACAGAACAAAACGCGGCGACCGCCCGCGCGGGAAGCCGCTTAGCCGAACAGCCATGCCGTTAAAAACACATCCCGACGAACAGCCCGTATTGAACCTGACGGCCATGCTGGATGTCATGTTCCTTTTGATCATCTTCTTTGTCCTGAATACCAAGTTTTTGGACGATGAGCGACAGATCAATTTGCAGGTGCCACAGGTTACCGACCAGAACAAACTGGCGGGAGCCGCCCAGCAAAAAACCATCAACGTCTATCGTGACGGCTCGATCACACTGGATCAGGCATCCGTAACCTTGCCGGAACTAACCGCCCGACTGGCTTCGGCTCGGGGTCAATCGAAAACGCTGGGCGTGCTGGTGCGTGGCGACGGCCATGGCGAACTCCAGCAAGTGGCCGACGTGTTGAACGCCTGCAAACAGGCCGGCGTCAGCGATCTGGCGGTCTCTGTACGACTCACTCCCATGCGGAAATAACATGGGAGCGTTGGGAATCGACCACCTGTGGCCCCTCCTGAACAGCCTTGACAGGTACATGCTTTTCCTGCTGGTCGGCGCAATCGCTTTTTCGATTACGCTGGTCGTACTTCTCTGGACTCGCTGGGGACACATTCACTCGCTCGAGAAATGCATACTACTGTCGTTTCTTGCCCATGCCTTGCTGACCGGTTATGCCGCAACCGTACAGATTGCCAGCTTCCACCCGGCCCCGCGGGAACAGTTCGTCCGTATTGCGCTGATTGACGGCCCGCCAGGCGCAGAGCATGGCCAGACCGCCGGATCCGATCCCATGGCCAGCCCAGCAACTGCGAAAAACCCTCCGCTGGCAGCAATTCCAGCGAACCAAGATCGAGCCGCAGTGAAGAAGGGCGTCGATCTATCCGCATCCAAGAAGCCGCCGGTTGTGGAAACTGCTGCGAGGCCGCAAGCGGCCACACAAGCACTGAAGCAATTGGCGATCACGGCTTCCGCAGCTTCCGGATGGCAGGTGGCCGAAGCGGCAGGGAAGTATTTGCGGGACTTCAGCACGGCCCATACCGCCGAACTGAATAAGGTAGTTATAACGCTGACTTCCGCGCCGCCCGCCCCAGCCGCGATGCCAACTCCGACAAACGAAGCGAAGACTACCGCATCGCCAGTGCCAGCAAATGCCTTCGGCGGTGCCGCCGTCATGGCTGCGGAATCGACCTTGCCTGTTGGGTCAAGGCCGATGCCGGAGACGTATAAGCTCCGTGTGACGGGCGATCACGTCGGCGCGGCCCTGGCGGGTGGTGGCAGCAAGGAAACCGAGGCCGCCGTTCTGGCCGCCCTCCAATGGCTGGCCGCGAATCAAAGCGAAGATGGCCGCTGGGAAGCCCGCCGCAACGGGGCTGGCCGCGAGACCACACCTGATGGCCGAAGCCGCCCCAACGCCGGAGCCGACGCCGATACCGGCATGACCGGCCTAGCCCTGCTGGCAATGCTCGGTGCCGGCAATACGCACCTCCGTGGCACTTATCCAGAAAATGTCCGACGCGGTCTGAATTTTCTCATGCAATCCCAGGATGCCCAAGGCTGCCTGTCAGGCTCAGCCGATCACTATGCCGCCATGTACTGCCATGCGATTGCCACCTTTGCCTTGGGCGAGGCTTACGGCATGACGGGCGAACGACGTCTGGAGCAGCCGCTTCGTCGGGCCATTAATTACACGATCGCCGCCCAAGATCCTTATGGCGGCGGCTGGCGTTACAAGCCTCACGACGCCGGCGACACGAGCCAACTCGGCTGGCAGTTCATGGCCCTAAGGAGTGCCGAGATGGCGGGAATCCCCATGCCGGAGACAACGCGACAAGGCATCATCCGTTACTTGCAATCGGTAGCATCCCACGGCAACGGTGGCCTGGCATCCTATCGGCCGCTGGAACCCCCCAACCGCACGATGACCGCCGAGGCGATGCTCTGCTGGCAGTTTCTCGGCCTATCCCGCGAACATCCAGCCTGCGACGAGGCGGCTAGCTACTTGCTGAGTGCCCCGCCGGGCGTTGGGCGAACCAACTTTTATTACTGGTACTATGGCACGCTCGTCATGCACCACTTTCAGGGCGATGGTTGGCAGCGGTGGAACACGGCAGTTGCCACCCAGTTGGTGGGCCTGCAAAATAAAGAGGGCCCACTGGCCGGCTCCTGGGACCCCGATTCCGTCTGGGGCGGCTATGGCGGCCGAATCTACAGCACAGCCCTTGGGGCAATGTGTCTGGAGGTCTACTACCGGTTCTTGCCGGTGTATGGAAAGCGAGGCTAAGCAAAATTCGCAGTTTTCCTAGGCCCCCTTGCGGAACCTCCCCCGCATGGTATAAAATTTTCACTACGATTGATCTGTCGTCTTTTCGGCCGCCTAGAGTTAGGTTCAACGCGGCCCCGTCGTCTAACCAGGTTAGGACACGGCCCTTTCAAGGCCGGAACACAGGTTCAAATCCCGTCGGGGTCACTTTTTAGGTGAAGGATAGAGGTCCATGGCTGCCCCCCCTTTCCAACCAACACCTTTCCCCTCTACCGGCCAGGGTCTCTCCTCGGCCTACGATGCCCTCCTCATCGTCTCTTTCGGTGGCCCGGAAGGTTCCGAGGACGTTTTACCGTTTCTGGAGAACGTGACCCGCGGGCGGAATATTCCCCGCGATCGATTGCTGAAAGTTGCCGAGCACTACGAGCGGTTCGGCGGAGTCAGTCCGCTGAATGCGGAGATCCGTGCCCTGCTGGCCAAACTGGTGCAAGAGCTGAATGTCCAGGGGCCGCACCTGCCCATCTACTGGGGAAACCGAAATTGGCACCCCATGCTGACCGACGTCGTGCAACAGATGGCCGACGACGGCATCAAGCACGCCTTGGCCTTCGTGACCTCGGCCTTCGGTTCCTATTCGGGCTGTCGGCAGTATCGCGAGGATATCGTACGTGCCCGACAGGAAGTCGGTGCTAATGCCCCGCAAATCGACGTGATTCGCCGCTTCTACAACCACCCGGGTTTCATCGAGTCCGTGGTAGATCAAGTTCGTGCCGTGCTGGGCGAACTGACCGAAGACCGTGCGAGAAAGGCACCGCTGATCTTCACGGCCCACAGTATTCCGATTGCCATGGCAGCGTCGGGACCGTATGAAAAACAACTGCATGAGGCTTGCCGGCTGGTGGCCGAAGCGGTTCCGCACTTGAACTGGCAATTGGCTTTCCAGAGCCGTAGCGGTCATCCGTCGCAGCCCTGGCTGGAGCCCGACGTGGGATCGACCGTGCGGGAAATTGCCGCTGCGGGCGACGTTTCCGACATTGTGGTCGTCCCGCTCGGGTTCTTGCACGAGCATATCGAAGTAATCTTCGATCTCGACGTCGAGCTTCGCGAGCTGTGCGAGTGCCTGGGTCTCACAATGCTTCGTGCGGAGACACCGGGGCTGCATCCGCGGTTTGTGCAGATGATTCGGGATTTGGTGATCGAGCGGACGAGTCCTGGCAGCCCGCGACTGGCACTAGGTTCCCATGGCCCGCCGCCCGATGGGTCATCACCGCTTGAATGTCGCGAAGGGTGCTGCCGGAGCGAGAAAGCAACAGGTATTGGCCGATAGGTCACGAATTCTTGGGCCTTGGTCGCCACAACGTAGCCCCCATAGCTGCTCCAAGAATAGGCTTTCAGTGGCTCAAGCCTTTGCTGACCGCTCATCCGCCGACAGGCGAAGATCTCACCTGATTAAGATGGATGATAGACAGCGTCAGGAATATCGATGCGTGGTGGACGGGGCATGGCTAAACATTACCATCGCTGATGTTTCTGGTCTGACCCGAATGGCACCGCTCGGCCAACGGTTCCTTTAGCGCACATCGTGTCCGCAAAGCCGGACGGGACTTGCGCGATTTCCATTTTGTGATGCCGGGACTCGTCTTAAATTGCCCAGCCTCCACCTTCCCTCATTATACGGCTTTCGCACAAATCGCCGCAATACCGGCAAACCGGCGTCTCGCCACTTAGGACCGGCGAATCAATAAGTGTCGGGTTTTCGGAACGTACTCATCTCGCTCCGCGAGATGGAATGCATCTCGCGGAGCGAGATGAGTACAGTTATTGATTCGCCGGTCCTTACCGCACCATCGATGGCGGCAGGAGTTTCAGCCCAACCACCGGATGCCCGCGAAGTTGATCGAGGTGTTCCTGCAAGATCCGGCGAACTTCCATCACGGCCAGCGGATGGCAATGCACCGTCGTGTGATCGGCCGGCACAATCACGGCCGGTTCGGCGTCCGGTGAACGGGCACTCTCGAAGCTCACCACACCATCGGTGTGATCGCCCAGCGGTTGTAGCCACCAAGACCGCGGAATCTCACCGATGATGTTGTTGTACTTCACCCACGGCATTCGCTGGCCAGCCTGCATGACGGGTAGGATCGGCGACTTGGGCGACAACGCATCGACGCTGTTCTCGATCTTCAAGAGCGATTCCGGAAAGAGCAGATCGGGGTTATCGCGGAAAATCTGTTGCTGCGCGTTGACGATCGTTGCGGGCAGTTGAATCAGCTTGCCCAGCAGGTACTGCGTCGTCTGATTCGAGAAGGTGCTGCCAGCATGGGGCGTGGCGATGGTCACCACGCGGCGGATCGACGGATTGGGGTGGAAATGAAACATCTCGCCGAGCTTCTGCCGCACCTCGGGATCGGCCTTGACCTGCTCCCAGGGAATCCGGCTTGCCAATTTCCAATAGTCCGGCCCACTCTCCTGGGTTTGTAACCGCGCGACGAGCCCGCCCATGCTATGGCCCACCAGCACCATCTGGTCCAAGGCCGGTTCGCGATGTTGCGGGTCAAGCGATTGCCGCATCTCGGCCAAGTCTCGGCGTAACTGGGCCGCGCTGACCCAGAAAGGCTGGCCGGTCGGATAAAGATAGAACCAGAACTGGTAATGTCGGCGAATGTCGGCCGAGCTTCGCAGGTCATTGAACATCTCCATCCACGTCATCGGGCTCGACCATAGGCCGTGGATGAAAACGACCGGAATCTTGCCCTGCTCGTAGGGCTGCACCATATACAACCCTTTGACCATCGTTTGGGAATCGCTGCGCGGGATCAGCAAGCGTTCCGGCTCCAACAGGCCGACGGTGGCCAGCGACTCCATGGGCACCTTGGAGAGGAAGTAGGCCAGCGGAGTTGTCAAGTCGCTTTCCAGCGGCACTTGGAGACGTCCCACGCGGGTGTCGTTGATCTCCAATGGGTCGCAGAGTTCCAAAAGACCTTGATTGCGGCCCGCATGGTTCGGTTCTTTGACGGGCCGCAAGAAAGCAGTGACGGGGAAGCTTAGATCCGGCGGATAATAGCGCGCCGCTTCCGGCTCGTTCTTGTAACTGCGGCGGACGACGATCAGCGGTACGCCCAGCCCGTGGTTTTGGTACTGATTTTTGAGTCCCTTCATTTCGTAGTCGGAAACGAATTTGAAATGATCAAAGTCGTCCGGCTGCCAAACGCCGCCGCGGAGCACGCAGTTGATATCCCATGTGCCGGCGGCCGTGTGAATGGTCTTCGTCGTGCCCGGCCGCAGTTCACCGCGAGTGCATCCCAGCCGCAAGGCCGATTCCAGAGCACTGTTATAAAGGTCGCAAGCGCCGCGGAACTGGGGATCGTAGCAATTGCGCGTCGCCGCCAGCCGATCGTCGAACAGAAACGCGTAGGCATGCAGCACGGCCGCCCCATAGAGGTCCAGTGCCTTGGCCTGGTCCTGTTTCTCGATCTTACGGGCCGAGAGGTAGGCCAGTTCCGACATTGCATAAACCTTATCGGCCGATGGCTCCTCGTCGGTGATGCGTTGCAGGCTCTCCAGGAGTGTTCGCGAGTCGCCTTTCAGCGCGTCGGTCAGATTATAGACCCGCAGGAGTTGCACCGTCCGCGGTGTCGGCTGCGGCCCGCTCCACGAGGTCAGTTGCAATTCATCGCCGAGCGGATTGCGGGGAACACTGCGGAGCGTGACCCATGGCTGCGACGCACAACCAGAGAAGGTTGTGGCTACCAGACAGAGGATCATTGCCAGATGCAGATCGAAGCGGTAACGGGTGCGTATGCCAAAATCCTGTGACAGGCCGGTGCCACAGGCTTCCAGCCCGTGGAATGTATACTGCTCCCGGTTGAGACTGACACTAGCCCGACGCGCGAGCGAGGTTGCTAAGTCGTTGCCTCGCTTGCGCTTCGGGCTGGTATGGATTGGGACAATCTCAACCGCGGACAGTATAATACGGGTAGGACGCCCGTGCCACTTTCCCGGGCGGGAAAGCAGTTGGGCATGGCGGGTCGTCGTTCTTGTGATCGCTTCCACTAGGGATTGTCACCGCGAGGAGTGGGGCGGATTTTACAGAGCAGCCGCCAGAATAAATCGTGGGAAGATACCCAGGAAAGTAGGCGTGGGTCAATATAGGTTAGAGGCTACCCGAAAAGTCGAAATTCTCATCCCCTCTCCCGAAGGGAGAGGGGAGTTTTCGGATAGTCTCTTAATACAGCAGTTCTTCCGTCACGGGGCCGCCGGTAATCGGTCGACAAGTGCCCGGTGCTTGAGAATGGGTTGCGGCCGTCGTCTCGCTGGCAGCGGGGTTTTCACCGGAAGTTGCGAAACGATAGCGGAATGTGATCTCGGTGCGGCCTAACGTAAGACAGTCGCCCGGCAAAACTTCGGCCTCGCGGATTCGGACGCCGTGCATGAATACCCCGTTCTTTGAATCGAGATCTCGCACCACCAGCGCATCCCCCTGCTGAAAAAGTTCACAGTGCGAATGGCTGATCCAAGGGTCAGTAAGTCGCACATCGTCTTTTTCGTCCCGGCCGAGAATGGCGGGCAGGGTCTCCAGAAGACAGCGCAACTGGCGGGCGTAGTGGTCGAGAATAACCAGTTCCAGAGGAAGCAAATCCGCGGACATTGCCGCAGCTTCCAGACCTGCATCTGTAGTCGTGTCTTTTGAATCGGTCATGGCTGCTCCTCCACTGGCTGTTCCATTATCACCCAGGAAGCGGATATATTTCGCCACTGGCGGCTCTACACCAAAAGGAATTCTCGCAGTCTTTGGCGAAATTGTCAACAACACTCACCCGCAACACTCACCTGATAAGGACCGGCGCATCAATTACTGTCGTAGGACGGATTGGCAATCCGTCGAATTGCCGGACGGATTGCCAATCCGTCCTACGGCCAAGTCCGACACTTATTGAAGCGCCGGTCCTAACTTGTCAGTTTGTCGGTGTCGATCCAGATGTTCACCGCCCGCTGCCGACCACCCACGAGGATCGCCGCGCCCACGCCGGAAAGGCTCTCGATGTCTTCTTTGATCCGCCTGCGGGCGATCTCGGTAATCTCTTGCATGGAACGCTTGCCGGAGACGGCGATCGTCACGACGGGCATGGCGTTGATGTCGAACTTGTCGATGATCGGCGGATCGACGCCTTCGGGCAGTTGGGCCATGATCGTGGAGATCTTGTCGCGGACCTCCTGCGCGGCCACGTCGCGATTCTTATCCAGGAAGAATTGCACCGTGATCCGCGAGATCCCTTCCTGCGTCGTGGAACGCAACTCGTCGATGCCGTTGACGGTGTTGATGATCTCTTCCAACGGCTTGGTGACGCTGGTTTCCATGACCTCGACGCTCGTGCCCCTGAGTGTCGTGGTGACGACGACCACCGGCAATTCGACGTTGGGGAACAGGTCGACGCCAAGCATGTTGTAAGACACCAGCCCCAGCACCAGCGGCGCGGAGACAAGCATGACTGTGAACACGGGTCGTTTGATGCAGAGATCCCAAATGGTCATGAATAGTGGACGGTGGTTGGTGGGTGGTGGACGGTGGGTAGTGCTCAGTACTCAGTACTACTTCTTTCCTTTGCCTCGTACTTCGGCCCGAACATCCTCGGCCAATTGCGTCTGGCCGGAGGTAATCACGGGTGTGTCGGGCAATAATTCGCCGGGCTTCTTGGTCTCAATCTCGACCCAACGCTTGCCTTCGGCATCCTTGTCGCAGTCGTCGATGCCGAGCGTGACTTCAATGGCATGGGTCTTGCCGTCGCGGATCACGAAAACCTTGTGTACGCCAGCAAACGAGACCACCGCTTCCAATGGCACGGCCATCGCACGAGCGTCACTTTGCGTGATGATCGCCAGCTTGGCAAACCCACCGGACCGCAACATGCGATCCTCGTTGGGCACATGGACTTCGACTTGGAAGGTGCGGCTGAGCCTATCGACCATGGGACTGATGCGTTTCACCTTACCGGGAAAGACGCGATCGGGATAACCCTCAACGGAATGAATTCCGTTCTACTAGGTCTTTCGAGTCCGTTCCGTGGGACTCAGGATGCCGTGAAAAACGATGTCCAGGATGTCGTCGGCCTGATCGGCGGCCGAACGGCGACGGCCGGTAAAGTAGTTGGTGAACATGGTGCCATAGACCAAGTCGCTCAAAACGTCGTTGATGCGGTCCACGTCGACCTCGCGAACACGGCCTTCGGCGATCAATTGCCGGAAGAAGGCGCGATGCTTTTCGCGGTCGGCCTCCAGGTGCTCGAAGTAGGTCGGTCTCGGCCGGTCCTTGAACTGCGCCCGTTCCT
>JANXQG010000051.1 GCA_025356915.1 Planctomycetota bacterium
CAACGCCTTCGGCCTCTACGACATGCACGGCAATGCCTGGCAGTGGTGTGCGGATTGGGATGGCGATGACTACTATACGAAGTCGCCGACGGACGATCCAATGGGGCCTTCGGGGGGCTCGCTCCGCGTGATCCGGGGCGGGAGCTGGTCCCGCGGCGGCAGGATCTGCCGTTCGGCGTCCCGCTCCTACCTCGTGCCTGGGATCCGCGACTTCTACCTGGGCTTCCGTGCCTCCCTAGTTCCGGCGGACAAGTAAGGTGAGCGAGCGAAGCCGGTGCGCAGTCCGAGCGTAGGCCCGAAGCGCAGCCGGGCCGTAGCCGGGCAAGCACAGGCGGAGTGAGTGAACCGTGCGGAACAAGGTGTTCCTCGGCCCAGGGCGAAGCCCTGGTGAAGCCCTGGTGAAGTTTGGTCGGCGTATTGTTCACCTGAGCAAAGTGCGAAATGCAGTTCAAGTTATTTACGATCCCGGTATACGCCGTCTGCACCAACGAACACCTCGCTGAGATGGCCAAGAACCGCGCCGCCACGATAGCCGACCTGAAGACGATCAACGGGTTTGGGGACGCCAAGGCCGAGAAGTACGGGGAGGCTTTCCTCGCGGTGGTCCGAGAAGGGATTGGGCGCAAGGATGAAACGGGCGGGTGAGCTTATCGAACGCATCGCCGATGCCGACAACCTGCGGCTGGCGTTTTGGAAAGCCTCCCGAGGCAAGCGGGCGAAGGCGGAGGTCCTTCGCTTTCGTGCCGATCTGGATGCGCGGCTGCGTACCCTGCGCGAGAAACTGCTCTCCGCTTCCGTGGCCTGGGGACCCTACCGGACATTCAAGGTCTAAGCTCCAGCGGTACAGGATGCCCCGGCCGGCGGTGCGAGGAGTCGAATTGGTCGATCTTTACGGTTCCCTTGGGGAATCTCACCAGAACATCAAGCTCGCCGCCTAGCGCCTTGACGATCTTTTGCAGCGTCGAAATCTGCATGTCGGACTGTTTTTCCAGCTTCGACAGGCTTGGCTGCTTGATGCCGAGGGCATCGGCTATCTGCCGCTGGCTCTTGCCGGTCAGTTGCCGGACCTCGCTTAGCAGCAACTCCGCCAGCAGTTCCTGAGTGCGGACAGCCGCCCGCGCTCGCGTCTTTTTCGTGGTCGTCCGTTTGACGAGTTCGTCGAATGTCTTGGCCATAATAATTACTTCTTCCCTTTCTTTTTCGCCTTCAATGCGGCCAGGTGGGCCGCGTATAATTGGTCTGCTTTTTCGATCAATTTCTTGTAGAACTGCCTCTTGCTCACGCCGGACTTGTCGCCACCCACAAGCAGGATGCCGTTTCGGTCGGGGTCGAAGGCAAACGCGATCCGTAGCACCTGGTCGGCCGTGCTCGCCCGAAGCTCCTTCATGTTGGCGTACCTGGAGCCATTGAGCGTATCGGCGTGCGGCCGGCCTAATCGTGGCCCCAGCAGTTTCAGCAGTTCCACAGTCGCGATTATTTCGGCCTGGGCGTCGTCGTCCAGGTCGGCAAACCACTCATCAAAGATATCGGTCGTTTCTACCGTCCACATAATCCTATTATAGCTTATAGGCTATCGCAGTCAATAGCTTTTAAGCTATCTCCTTTCGGCGGGTTTTGAGGTTGAAAATCAACGCGAACTTCGGCGTGCCGCCCTGTTTGCACCAGCCTCATTCGGCGGCACGTTGTCGTTAGCCGGCGGCTCGGTGAACCCGACCAAGGATGTCACTATGGCCAACAAGAGTCTGTTCGTAAGCCTGAAGAGCCGGTTTATCCTCGCCGACACCCGCAATCGGTCTGGATGTGTCGGGTTCGATGGCCTCGCCGGTCACGGGCAACCGTGGCCACGGCGCCACGAGCAAGATGCGCTGCGTGGACATGGCAGTGGGCGTATGATTGCAGTGCCGACGGACTACACATGCTCGCTAGCGGTCTTGTCAGCCAGAACTGCGGCACCTACCAGATTGGCGTTCAGGCCGCGCTCGTCGATCACCGAGGGCCGCAGATAGCTCATGATTCCGGCCGCTCCGAGTCGCCGTTGGGCTGACGGGCCGAAGTAGGGCAGGGCGTAAGAGGGTTTGCCCCCCAGGCAGATCGGCACGCCTTCGGGCAGGCCGTCGCGGCGTGCCTGCCGATACATGATCGACGCCGCCTCAGCCAGCAGACGGCCAAACAACCGGTCCGTGTTGACGGCTGCCTCCACTCGCATGTTGCTCAGCTTGCTGATGTGCTTGCCGGCGACCGAAGGATCGGTCATTTGTCTCGTCTCGTGGATGTCCAAAAACCGCTCATAGAAATCATCGTTGCCAACCACCGCCCGAAATAGACGGCAGCGACCGGCACCCGATAGGATTACCTCAGCACGAATCGAATCCGTGTCGCCGGCCGGGCCCGTCAGTTTCCCGTTGGCAAAACCGAAGTCCTCGGCTGAGATCTGCTCGAAGCGATCGAACGACGCGCCGTACTGGTAAAATAAGGTTTTGAGCATCAGTTTGTCGAGCGGAATTGCGTAGCCAGGTTCGTTGGTGTAATGGAGTTTCCGGTCGTCGCCGTCCCAATCGACGGCGGGAAAGCGGACATGGCCCGCCTTGTCGACCCATGCCCCGCCCCAGCCGCCACCAAAAACCCAGTAGAGTAAGTCGGTACGGACGACGGACCATTCGGCCAGCCCGCCCAAGTTCGCGTCGTTGTCGATGGCTGCGGGCCGACCGGTTTCCTCAGCGATTCGGAGTTTGAGGTTCTGACCGGAGAGGAATGGCAGGTTCGCCGCCAGCAGATAACTGCCGTCCGAGCAGAACAGCCCCGGCGACGCCATGCCGATTGCCCGGGCCTGATCCATCCGGCACCCGTTTTTCTTGAGCAGTTGATCGAGCCTCGCCAGCAGTACCCCGACGAAACTGTCAAAATCTTTCTTGTATTCCTCGCAGTGCAACAGTTCGTCATCGATTTGAGTATGCGGATCGGCGAACAAGCCCATCTTAACGCCCAAGCCAGCACCGATATCAATCGCAATCAAAAAACTTTCCATTCGCCTCGTCCCTCAGAATAGGAAGCCATCTCCATGCATTATGTTTACTGTAGGCCGTTTTTGCAATCCCACGCTCGGCAACATTGCAATTTTCGTACCGCATTCGTAGAATTCCACATGAACCAACTCAGCCAAGAAATCAGCCCTTATCTCCTGCAACACGCTGCGAACCCGGTCGATTGGCAACCTTGGGGACCCGTTGCGCTGGAGCGCGCCCGCGCGGAGCAAAAGCCGATCTTTCTCTCGGTCGGCTACTCGGCCTGCCACTGGTGCCATGTCATGGCCCATGAGAGCTTTGAGAACGCGCAGGTTGCCGAACAGCTCAATCGCGACTTCATAAGCATCAAGGTCGATCGCGAAGAGCGACCCGATCTCGATCAGATCTATATGGACGCCGTACAGGCGATGACAGGCCAAGGGGGCTGGCCCATGTCGGTATTCCTCACGCCCGATCAAAAACCGTTCTTTGGCGGTACCTATTGGCCTCTTCATGGACGCGGCGGCATGGCCGGCTTCAGCGATGTGCTCGCAGCCGTTTCGGCAGCCTGGCAGCAGCGCCGCGACGACGTTATCAAGCAGGCTGATAAAGCGGCCGAGTATCTGCGAAGCGATAAGATTGTCGGCGACCTCGACGCCGAACTCAATGATGCCCCGCTGGAAGCGGCCGAAGCGGCCATGATCAACGCGTTTGACTCTCGACTTGGCGGGTTCGGCTCCGCGCCCAAGTTCCCACATGCAACGGACCTCAACCTGCTGATCCGACGTTGGCGGTGGTCCGGTCGCAAGGATCTGCTGGAAATGGTCGTCGTCACGCTCGATCAGATGGCGGCGGGCGGAATCTACGACCAACTCGGCGGCGGGTTCCACCGCTATAGCGTCGATGCCGAGTGGCGGGTGCCGCACTTTGAAAAAATGCTCTACGACAACGCGATGCTCGCCGGTTGCTATCTCGAAGCATGGAAGGCGACCGAACGCAAAGACTATCAGCGCATCGTGCGAGAAACACTCGATTACGTCCTCCGCGACATGACCGACCCCCTGGGCGGTTTCTATAGTGCCGAAGACGCCGACAGCGAAGGAGTCGAGAGCAAGTTCTACGTCTGGTCGCGTAAAGAGGTTGAGGCGGTGCTTGGTCCCGAACGCGCGGCCACGTTTTGCCAAGTCTTTGATGTTTCTGCGGCCGGCAATTTTGAAGGTGAGAACATCCTGCATCTCTCGAAGCCGATTACGGTTTGCGCAAAGATCCATAACCGCGATCTGGCCATGCTGGAAGCGGAGCTCGCCGCCGATCGGGCAAAATTGCTGCATGCCCGCTCCTCGCGGGTACGGCCGGGGCGGGACGACAAGATCCTCGTGAGCTGGAATGGCCTGATGATCGATGCCCTAGCCCGAGCGGCGGCGGCGCTCGATGAGCCGCGCTATAGCGATGCGGCGATCGCAGCCACCAACTTTCTGCTCGCGCATCTTCGCGATGAGCAAGGGCGGCTCTTGCATTGCTGGCGGGCAGGAACGGCTCGTCATCATGCATTTTTAGACGACCATGCCAGCCTGGCCAACGCCCTGGTAACGCTCCATGAAACGCTTGGCGAACATCGCTGGCTTGACGAAGCAACCCGGCTGGCCGACGACATTCTGCGACGATTTGCCGACGAGAAATTGGGTGGGTTCTTTTTTACAGCCATCGACCACGAGCCGCTGATTGCGCGGCGGAAGGACCTCTTGGACACGCCCGTCCCAAGCAGCACCGGCATGGCGGTCTCCGCACTCATGCGTCTCGCCCGCCACACCGGCCGCGACGACTTCGCCATGGCTGCCGAAAAGACCCTGCGAGCAAGTCTGAAATGGATAGAGCGGGCCTCGCTCGGCGCCGGGCAGTTGCTGATCACACTGAATTCGTGGTTGATTTCCTCCTGAGTTACCATCACCTATCAGCTCGCCATTCAGTAGCGATGTGTGTGGCAAGATTTTCTGGCAAGCACGTGGCACGTGCTTCCAGCCCGTGGAATTCGACACGGGCAAGATGCCCATGCCACGGCCCTACCACGGTCTGCTGGGAGCCTTGGGAGAGTTGATGGTCATTCTCTCCAGACAACGCAAGGACATTGGCGCGACCATCCGCCGAATCCTTCCGGAAATGGATTAAGAAGGAGTTTTCGTGAACCAGGAAAAAGCTGAATGGACAGATGCGGGACCCGAGGACGAGGTTCCCGAGGGGGATGTCCTTTCAATGCCTTGGTCAACGAAGACGCCAGTCTACCGCCAGTTCACTCATCCCCCGCTTGCGGCAACGTATGCGTCCGCCTATACTGCCAGAAGTTGAAATTACGTTCCAGGGTAAGTTCGGCTTGAACGATATGGCCTCGCGCCGGGTGTCAGATTGAACGCCGTCGGCGGATGGCCGAAAGGGAACGCGGATATGCCGCGAACACGAGAAAAGAAAGCATGAACATGCAGCCGCAGGCTCGATCACGGCTCGGCATCGCTCTGGGCGGCGGCGGCGCTCGAGGCTTCCTGCATGCGGGAGTGCTTGCGGCGCTCGTGGAGGATGGTGACTCGCGTTTGACGCCACAGTACGTCACCGGCACCTCGATCGGTTCGCTGGTGGCGGCACTCTACGCCGCTGGTGTGTCGCCCCGGCGCGTCCTCGAGCTGGGCCGCGAGGTCACCTGGCTCGGCGATGTCGTCGGCAAGATCGCGACCGTGAAGGACGCGTTCTGGGACGTGGCCGGGCGGGTCTTCCCGTTCCGTGCGCGCCGCCCAGGACGCGCCGGATTTCTGTCGAACGAATCGCTGGGCGAGTGGGTCATGTCGGTCAGCGGCTGCCGCAGCCTGGACGAGCTGAAGCTGCCGTTTGCCGCCGTCGCCACTGAGGTGCGTCGTGGCGAGCGAGTGCTCATGTGCGGTGCCGCACATGCCGACAAGTTACGTGCCGCGCCCAGGGTGACACCCTCGGTGCCGACAAGTGTGCTAGTTCCGGAGAGTCTGGGGCTGGCGGTCCGCGCTAGCGCCGCAGTCCCCTCGGTCTTCGCGGTGATCGAGACCCAGGGGTTGGCCCTCGTTGATGGCGGCTTTGCGGAGCAGGTACCAGTAGCCGCGTGTCGCGCGCTAGGTGCGGACATCGTTATCGGCGTTAGCCTAGGAATCGTCGAGGTTTTTCCCCAGATCGACCTCCCGCACCATGCCCTCGCCAATTCCTTCCACATCGGCATGCGCCCGGCCATCGACGCGGCGCTCGCCCTCGCCGACATCGCGATCGAGCCGCAGGGCATCGAGCATGCATCGGTCGTCGATCTGGGGGCGGCGTCCCGGCTGTTCGAGATGGGTTTTGCGGTTATGAAGGAGCGGCTGGACGACCTGCGCGGTCTGCTTTCGTGAGCATCAGTAAGAAAACGCGGTGCCGAGGCACAGGTGCCGATGGCTAGCCGGACGTGGAAGATGATTTCCGCGGGGTGCATTTCTTGAGGATCAGGTTCTTGAACTGGACCTTCATCGGCGGTCCAGGATGCATCTGGAGAGCGATGATGCCGCTTGAGGCGGCCAAGGTTGGATGTTTATCGGTCACCTGGCTCATCAAGACACCGTTGACATAGAGCGTTATTTCAGGACCACGACAAACGATCCGGTAGGTGTTCCAGTCTTCGACCTTGAAACCCTTGATCAGTTCCTTCGGGTCGCCGATCTTCTCAACTTGACGTTTGCCTTCTGCCGTAAAGGTTACCCTCTCGCCCCGCCCGACAATCAGGCCGCGCTGGTGGTGATAGATGAAACCCACCAGACCGCCGTCACCCGTCATGTCGGCCTGATAACCGCGGGTATCCCAGTCCGGACGGGTTTCGGAGCGGATCTGGATGCCGGAGTTGGCTCCCTTGCTGATACGAAAATCGGCCGTGATTTCAAAATCACTCGGTCGACCACCTTTCCAGATCAGGTAATTGCAGTTATTGCACGGCTTCTGGGGCGTACTCTCGGCGGTGAGTGCGCCGTCTTCGACGTGCCACCATCCGGGCGCGCCGTCCCAGCCGGTTAGATCGGTGCCATTGAATAGTTTTTGTTCCTCCCCACAGGCAACAGCGGCGGTCAAGGTTCCCGCAAAGATCAGGCTTACGAGGGGCGCGAGCATTCTCTTCATCATTAAGTTTCCTTTAGGTTTGCAATATTTTTTACTGTGCGTCATAACTCATGCACACCACGGTTCCCGCATCGCGCGAGACCTGAGACGATTGGCCTCGGGATCTCCCACGAATTCAGCTCAAGGTTCATGTCAATTACCCTGGCATGGAGGCCGCAAAATAAGTATGGCTGATTCGCAGAACGAAAACAAGAGAACCATTTTCATTCTGATAATTTTGGCATCCAGGCCCGTAGCAGTAAGGGTCGGAAAGGTGTAGGTTAGGTACAGATCGATCCCTCGTACCAAGGGCCACTGACTTCCAGGAAAACAACCATGATCCTTGCTCGGCTGGAACAAGCAGACCGCTACTTGTCCCTTCATCCCGACTTCACCGCCGCCATCGCCTTGCTGCGCAGCCAGCCCTTGACTGACCTGCCCCAGGGACGGATCGAGATTGCCGGGACCATGTACGCCACGGTTTCCAGGTCGCCCGCTCGCCAGCGATCCGAGGCCTGCCTGGAGGCGCATCGCAAGTATATCGACATCCAGTACGTGATCTCAGGCGTCGAGGAGATGGGCTGGAAAGCACGCAGCCGCTGCCAGCATCCACATGGCCAATACGATGCCGAGAAGGACATCGAGTTCTTTACCGACCCGCCCGACACCTACGTCACCGTGCTGCCGGGTGAATTTGTGGTTTTCTTCCATGACGACGCCCACGCCCCGCTGATCGGCACGGGCACGGTACACAAGGTCGTCGTTAAGGTGCCGCTGTAACGGCAAGAGGCGGCAGTATTCACCTGCCAATCACTCACAGGTCAGCCTGTCATTATCCCACAGACAGGGATTCCGGGCCAATGACCTGACCGCGTATGGAAATGGTCACGTCCTTCAGGGGCACGTTGCGGCCCGATCGTTGCACTGCTGCCTCGGCAATCCGCACCAAGCCAGTACAACAGGGTACCTCCATGTGGACGATGGTCACACTAGGTACGTCGGACGTCGTCAGTATCGCGGCCAGCTTCTCGACATAGGCTTGTCCGTCGTCCAGTTTTGGGCAGCCGATCAAAACTGGCCGGCCGCGCAACAGCAGCCGGTGGAAATCGGCCATCGCAAAGGGCACGCAGTCGGCTACCAAGAGCAAATCGGCACCGCGCAGGAATGGTGCGTGGGGTGGCACCAACCGGAGTTGGATCGGCCAGTTCCCAAGGGCGGATAGTTCCGCTGGCGGCTCACCGCCGGCGGTGACCTCCGATGCGCCCCGCAAGGGAGCAATCGTGCGCAGTTTGTGCAGGGATTGCACGGCCACGCCTGGACATCCGGCGGGCGTTGCCGGTAGGCTACGTTTTGCGTCCTGACGGGCAAGATGCTCGCGCACCAACTCCTCGCTGAACACGTCTGCCTCGCGCTCGATGATGCGGATCGCGTCCTGCGGGCACTCGCCCAAGCAGGCCCCGAGGCCATCGCAGTAGGTTTCGGCCACGAGCCGTGCCTTGCCGTCGCGGACTTCGATCGCGCCCTCGGCACAGGCTGTCGCGCACTCGCCGCAGCCGTCGCACTTCTCTTCGTCGATTTCGATGATCTTGCGCACCGCCATGTTGAAATACTGTCTATGGGTTAGGACTGCGATAGCGGCATCCGCCGCCAAGGCAATGGTTTACGGGCTCCTTCTATTAAATCCTACCCGGCCGACGAAGACGCGGCATTGATTTGGATCAAGCCGGCGAAAAATACCTGAAACTGGCCAAGCTCCGAATCACGTTGGCTGAAAGCGATCGACTAACTCGTCCGACAGCCGGTATCGGTATCCGACTCGCAAAAACGAGGTGGAGTGCCTCCGCTTGGCTGACTTGTTACAAACCTGTTACCGCCCCTTCGCTTGCTTCGTGGTATCATGAGTGGCTGGGATTGTGACCGCAAGAGGATTTGTTCCATGAAGACCGCAAACGCCATCGCCGTACACGCTGAAAACCCAGAACTTCGTCAGGGCAAGGGAGCGAGTACTATGCACATGCGGCACATCATGTTCGGACTGCTCAGCGGGATACTGATCGCTACAACCTGCCGATCTATGCCAGCCCCGAGTGCTGGGAGAACGGCCCCAACCGCGTCCATCGCTAGGATGATCGGTAGTGGGGGCTGAAGGCACTATCGCCCAAGAGGTCCAGCGTAACCGAGCCTCGATCACGCCGATCGAATCGCAGCTCGAAGAAAGAATCACCGTCAAACTAAAAAGGGCATGCCAACGATGAAAGCATCTTTCGTAGTGCAGGTATTCGCCGTTGTGCTTACGGCTGTGCTGCTACCATCAGTAATTTCGGCGGTCGAACAGC
>JANXQG010000113.1 GCA_025356915.1 Planctomycetota bacterium
GAACGCCGTAGGCGGTCGGAACGCGGGGGGAATGGGGGGGGTGGTCGTGTAACCCGTGCTAAAGCACGGGCCTAATAAATACCGCTTCGCGGATAAGGGGCATAAATGCCCCTGCACCTGTCAGATTCACCGATCACTTGAGTCAACTGAATACCTACTTTCGGGTGTTTTCCTGGAAGCCTGGAGGTTCACAAATGAAGAAATTTCCGAAGCCTTGGTATCGCCCCGCGCGAGGGGTGTACTGCGTCACGCTTACGGCAAACAGCACAATCTTGGCCCCGATCAGGAGGCCGCGTCCAAAAAGTACGCGGAACTCTTGGCCCATCCCCCGAAGGAAGAACTGGGCGGTCGAGCAGGAACTGATTGAGCACAGCCCGCTGGCCGGGATGAAGAAGCCGAAGGCCGGCAAGCGCGAACGGGTCATCACTGACGCCGAGTGGCAGGACATCCTCTCGCTCGTACAGGACGGAGACCTGCGCGACTTGCTCATCGTCACGTGGGAGACCGGCTGTCGGCCCCAAGAGTCGCTCATCGTCGAGGCCCGACACGTCGATCTAACGAACTCTCGCTGGGTCTTCGCGGTGGCCGAATCCAAGACGGATCTGCCGCGGTTCGTCTACCTGACGGAAACGGCCCTCGCCATCACCCAGCGGTTGGTGGCCCGGTATCCCCGCGGACCGATCTTCCGGAACTCCACGGGAGAGCCCTGGACGACGGGCCTCGTCCAGGGCATGCTATTTGACCAAGAGGAGCGGGAGAAGCAGGCCCGCCTGGACGCCATGGCGGACGAGCTGAAGCAGCGGTTCGGGACGGGAGCAATACGGCGGAGGAGCAGCCTGCGGGGCGAAGTTCCTGGAACACCGTAGCGGCGATTTCGGCGGCTTCGTGATGACGCTGGGCGCCGTCTATGTGGGCAACCGCCGTAATCACGCCGCCTCCTACCGCTTGGCACGCTTTGGTATCTTGAAGTTCGGCAAAGGCTCCAGTTCGCAGGTGAGGTTGATCGTGGTTGGGCCTTTCGATCCCGTGTAAGCCACGTAGCCCTTGCCTTTGTGAGTTCCGTTCTTGCCCGGAGCAAGCTCAAACGAGAAGAAATAGACTTTCACGCCGTAAGCGGCCGAGTTATCCGGAATGGCCATCTCGATAGCTTTCGGATTGAAGATGCCGGTGGTACGAATCCGGTTCTGTTGCTCAGTCTCGCGGAAGTCATCGGGCCACATTCCGACCCATGTGACATCCATGTATCCTCCGTCTTTGAAGGTACTGTCCAGCAGCACGTCTTTGAAGGAGCTGTCCAGCCGCATGTTGCGGATCTCGACAATGCGCGATTCGATCGTGTCTTCCTTGTAAACATGGATGTGGTAGAAACCCGGGGCGATGGGCGGCTTGGTCTCATCGGCGCGGGAGAACTCCGCGCTCCAAAGGATCAAGATGGCCGGGGCGATTACGCGATATGCAGTCAAGCTCATCATCTCAAGGAACCTCAATTCAGTCCGGGACCCAGACCATTTATTCGATGGCTGAGGGCGGCTTTATTCCGTACCATGTCCGCAATCGTAGGATCTTATTCTCGGCCTTGAGGTACTCGATGTACCTGGTCGCCTCTTTTTCGGTCGCTCGCTTGGGCGATCAACAGCAGGAGGGGGTGGATGAACCTCTTCATGGGCGATATACTGCGAAAGTCGCGGGGAAAATGGGGATGGCGTATTTTTGGGACCACACTACGCCGCTAGGGAACTCTAGCTGACGCACGAGAGATGTGCCAACGGCGAGGCAGAAAGAAAAAATCTTTGCCCTGCTGTCACAGATGCGTCACAGAACGCTTGATAAAACTTACGAAAACGTGGAAAATATGGAAATTGTGGAAACGACCAGAGTGTTCTTTCTTCTGTCGTAACTTCTTGCTGTGTAAGTCCTTCTCACTCTCCAACGGTTCAAGGGCGGGCTGACCTCCGAAGCCGAAGGTTGCAGGTTCGAGCCCCGCCGACTCTCGATGCACGGCGACGCCAACCGTAGCTCATCAGGCCGATGGCACCCACGCCGAGAAGGGCGAGGGTGGAGGGTTCGGGGGCTGTTCTTACGTCGTAGCCGATCAGAGCCATGGTCCGGATGTCCGCCGCAGTTATCGAAGCGATCGTGGCGTAGTTGTCCTTGTTCCCCCTGGCGAGAGAGATGTGGAGATTTGCGGCGGTGCTTGTGATAGAGTGTTCACTTGCAACCCATGGACGCCAGTAACCATCGGCATCTGGACGGTTTGGATTGCTCTTGGGTTTGGCAGGGGCGGTGCCGTCGTACCAACCAACTCGATACCAGCCACCCATGGCGCCGACAACAACGTCACGACGAACACTACATATCGAACATTCGTTTTTACTTGAGGTTTCTTTCTAGCTGCTTCCACCTTCGCCACATCTAGTATAGATGGGCTTTTCGAGTTTGTAAAGTGTTCAGCAACTGCCAAAAAGTAGTTTCGCAAATGCCACATTGCGACCTATCCTTTACAAGTGCTGGCTACAAGGAGCCGATCCTTGCCTTGACCGCCCACGCAATGACCGAAGATCGCCAGAAGTGCCTTGACGCTGGATGCGATGATTACATCACCAAGCCCATCGATCCGAAGAAGTTGGTTGGTTTAATCGAACCGTGGGTGGCGAGAGAACCAAGCCTGGTTCTCTCGTTACCATAATCTTTTGCCAATGGTCGCCAACGTCCGGTTGCAGACCTCCTGATCTTTCTCCCACATGGTCGCCTCGAACTCCGAGCCTAAATGGGAATCGATCTGACAATCGCAGATGCAACCCAGGAGTCTGGCTACGGTTGCCCCATAGAAGCCTTCCGCGGCACCGCGCGTAGGGAAGATGAAGAATTCTCGTTCCGCGCTTCCGCCGCGTTCCGTTTGCAATTCGCTCAAGACATGCTTGCCGCCGAACCAGTCCAGCCAGAACCAGAGGGGCTGGCCGCCGACAAACTTCATGTTCTGGGGGTGCAGGCAGGCAACGTACCACGTCTCCGATTTCGTGATTCCCGGCTTCGCAACGGCAATCCTCGCATGAGTCCAAGGACTCCCCCAGTGATCGCGCATAAGCCTGTATTCCGGATCGATCGAGTTCCTGCCATTGCGCAACGCATGGCAAACCGTATCCAACGTCATCGCCTCCAGCGACAACTCACCCGCATGGGAGGGATTGATGGCGACGAGCTTCAGCGTTTGAGAGCAGGAGACTTCCAGCCGATCGCGCACTCGGCCAAAACCCAAGTCTTGGAGTTCCCAGATTCCCGTTGCATCCGTCTGGCAGTAGCCTGATGCGGTATCATAGCTGGAGAAACCTGGCAAGACGGCACACTCAGTGGATGCGTCGAATGTTTTCCACCCTTGAGGGTTGCCAAGCAGGAACCTGGGAATCTGTGTTCTCATTTTGGTTATCTCCACGCTGAGGCCGAATCCGGTAGTCTATCCGAGTGTCGCTGAGATAGCTAGCCCTTTTTTCAGGAGCCCTTTTTTCAGGAGAACTGCACGCGAGGGGTCA
>JANXQG010000440.1 GCA_025356915.1 Planctomycetota bacterium
CCTTTGGCAATTGCATGTGTGGAACAAGGCTCTTGAAGAAACCGCCAACGCCAAATTTCTGAATGCCCGTCCCTGCCACCGCGCAGAGTGTGATACCAGCCAGTGCCGCAGTGACCGTCAATGCACCCGTAGGCGAACCGGCCCAGGGCAAGATACCCAGTAAGTTACAAAATAATATGAAGAAGAATATATTCCACAAAAAGGGAAGAAACTTGTCGGCGTCACGCTTGCCAATCGACGGCCGGGCAACCTCGTCGCGAATGAACATTAACATCACTTCAAAGATGTTCCAGAACAGTCCCTTGGGCGGGCCACCACCACGAATGCGCCTAGCTAGCGTAAGAAACACCAGAAGCATGAGTGCCGCCGCAATGAGTTCCAAGACCATGTACTTGGTCAATTGAAATCCAAGGATGTTCGGAAGCGCGGGGCTCCAACCCGGAAAATGAAACCGGTCGGAATCGCTTATGTGTTCTGCTAACTTTGCAAAATCCATAAATCACCCGACGAAATCTTCTGTCGAGGGGGCCTTCTTCTCATTCCTGAACTCCCCCCGTCCGTTTGTGGGAGAGGGGCAGGGCGGATAAGAGAGAAATGCCTCTGCGGCCAGCGTTATCGGATAAAACACAACAAGGTAACGTAGGAAGCCCGCATTGGCTAGGGGGCCTCCAAGGAAATGCACGGTCAAAGCGGCCGCCAGGGGGATTCCCATTCGGATCATCATCCCCACAAGAACCAAGCCTAGCACATATTGAGGCACGCGGAGTGGCGCGCTCAAAAATAAAGCAGTCCAGGCCGCAATTAAGCAGACTCCGCCTGCTGCCGCTCCGGCAACAAGGCCCATCCTATTGCCATATATCAACCATCCAAAAGGCAGAACAACGGCTGCGGCCAAAAACGCAACACCCCCCAAGATGATGGCGCGAAATAGGAGGCTTTTTTGCGGCAATCGGCGCAGGAAGCTAAGGACCGATCTGCCCATGAGTTCATTCTTTCTTTACTTTCTGGCCTTTCTCGCGACTTTTTTGGTCTTTCGAGTGGGCTGCGGCGTCGATTGCGACTCGGCTCGGAAGTGGCCTGTTTCTTTTAGCTTGGCGGTGAAGGCATCTTCGCACGCCTTTCCCCAGCGCGACAGGTCGCCCATGGCGCAGTCGAAGGAGGGCTGGTTGCCGATAAGAATCGGGCCGGTTTTCAGGCGATCCATCTCGGCGGCAACCCTTCTGGCCGCTACCAGCAATTGCTCGATCCTTGAGACGGAATTTTCAAGTGATTGCGAGCTATGAAGTTCCGAAGAATCTTCTTTTCGCGTTCTTACCATAGTTTTCCTCGACTGACCCTTGTTTCGGTTAATTATCGCGACTTTTGATTTTATGTCAAGTGCCGGAACCTCTTTTCCGGAAAACACTTAGCACATCACCGCCGGTTCCGCGACGCCGCGGAAACACAATCCGCCTTTCCCCGGATTGATAAATATCCGTATTTATGGATAATTACGGACAAGTCTGGAACACGACGCAACAATCCGACACCCGGATGTTCCCGTCACACCAACAACCGACAAGGACTCCGGCCATGACGACCGCAAACGCCACGATCCCTCAAAAACCCTCTCCGGAACTCTCCGGCAGCGCCGATCTCCTGAAAACCAGTCGGTTCCTCACCGACCGGCAGCTCGATGAGCTGTGGGCGGCCTACGTGGCCAATCGCACCGACCTGCGACTGCGAAATCGCCTGGTCGAACACTACCAGCCTTGGGTTCGCGACTTGGCCGCGGCGATTGCCCATAAGATGGCGCTGCGCGACCCGGAGAACGCGGTCGGCGAAGTGCTGGCCGCCTTGGTCAGCACCATCGTGCCATGCTACGACGGCAAGCGCGGTTTCGACCACTGGGCACGCGTCTGCACGCGGCGCAAGCTGATCGACCAACAGCGCGCGGAGCGAAGTGCCGACGCGCTCTTCGCCGAACTGCCGACCGCGCCGAGCGGAGTTTCCGCGCTTGACCTGCTCCCCTGCCGCGAACAGCCCAACTGCGACCTGAATTTCCTCGAGCTTACGGCCACGTTGAGCAATCAGCAGGCGACCGTCCTCTGGCTGAGGCTTTATCGCGGATTGACGGTCGTGGCAACCGCCGCGCTGTTGAAGGTTTCTGCCGGCAGCGTGAAGGCCTGGACGCACACGGCTCTGGTGGAGCTGCAAAAACAATTGGCCAACTGTCCCCAGGATGAGCTTCTTGCCACGTAGGGTGGGGAGAGTGCAACGAGCCCCACCAATTTCCTTTTCTTTCTCCTTTCCCCAAACGAGGTTTCCCATGTCCGAGTATTTTTCCATTTCCGAAGAGGTTGCCTACCAGTCGATCGCGGCGGCCTTTGCCGAGGGCGTCGATACCCATCCCGACGCCGCCGCGGCAAAGGTCATCGACCGGCTGAAGACATCTTTTGGCCCGGTGGTGCAACGCATCCTCGACCTGATCAAGTCAGGCCTGACAAACCTGCCGGCCATTCTTCAGGCATTGCAGGCGGCTGGCGTGCCGTTGCCGCCGTGGGTGTCGCTGGTCGTCACCATCTTGCTGGCGATCGTCAAGTAGTCAAGGTTCAAGGAACAAGGTTCAAGGTTCAAGGTTCAAGGAACAAGGTTCAAGGAACAAGGTTCAAGGTTCAAGGTTCAAGGTTCAAGGTTCAAGGTTCAAGGAACAAGGTTCAAGGAACAAGGTTCAAGGAACAAGGTTCAAGGTTCAAGGAACAAGGTTCAAGGTTCAAGGTTCAAGGAAAATGCCATCTTCACTGCCTTTCATTGTTCCTTGAACCTTGTTCCTTGTTCCTTTTCTTATCCATGTTCAATCCGTGGCCATAATCCTTTCCTTTCGTTATTCGTCATTCGTCATTCAATACTGCGAAGCCGCAAGCGGTCTAGGAATGAATTGTTTCGTCATTCGGATTTTCTTCCTTTTCCTTCCCCCTTCCCCAGGTATCCTCATGACCACGAAGCATCTTTGGGTATTGGTCTGCCTCAGCACGGTGATTTGTCTCGTTATCGTTGGCGCGATGGTCAAGGCGATGATTTTCCCCTCGCCGGCCCCTCCCCCGATCCCACCGACACCGAGCAATCTGCGAGTTCTGTTTCTCTACGATCCCCTGACACTGATCGACATGCCGCCCGCTCAGCAAGCGATTCTGACGTCGCCGGAGTTGCGATCCTATCTCGATAAGCATTGCCTGCTGGAAAGTAGCTGCGTCGCGAGTTCTTGCCCGCTGGACGAAGCGACAAAAACGCCGTCCTATCGATTTGTGCCCAAAAGCGCGGACGTATCGCACTTGACGCCCGTCTGGCAGCAAACCTGTCAGGCGGCCGCCGGAAAGCCCGTCCCCTGGATGTTGGTCGTGAACGAGTCGGGGCAAACGGTGATTGACCAGTCCTGGCCGGCAACTGTTTCCGAGACGTTGAAACTGCTCAAAATGTTTGGAGGTGAATGATGTCCGAGTTTCCTTACGCAATCATCGACGATTCCAATGCCCATCATTTCGTGGCTGGCGGCCAATTCGCCACCGGCAGCACGGGCTACAAGGGGTGGCGGCGGCCCGAGGCTCCGCACGCTTTCCACGACAATCGCCCTATTGCGGACACGATTCCGCGGAGCCAATGGCACGACCGCATCAAGACCGGCCAGGGCACGTTCCTTTCGGACCTGCTCAAGCAACAGAAAATCCAAGCCAAGGACCAGGACGGCCTGGGATACTGTTGGGTTTATGGCTCCACGCGCGCCCTTGAAGTCCAGCGAGCTGTCGCGGGCCTGCCGTTTCGTGACCTCTCGCCCGAGAGCGTTGGCGGTCCTTGCACGGGCTGGCGTAATCGAGGCGGCTATGCTTCGGAGGCATTCGAGCAACTCGAGTCGGCGGGCGCCTGCGAATCGTCCTTCATGGATGCGCCGCATTCGCTTCATCCCAATCGCTGGAAGGCGGGCTGGCAGGAAAACGCGAAGCTGCACGAGGCAGTCCAATGGGTGGAGATTGGCGCCAGTTTCGACGAAGTGATTACCTGTCTGTTGCTGCGCATACCCGTTGCCGCCGGCCTGGATTGGTGGGGGCACCTCGTCTGCTTCCTCGACCCGGTGATCCTGCCTGACGGTAGCGTCGGCGTATTGTTCCAGAACTCCTGGGGCGTTGACTGGCCGACTCAAGGAGCGAACGGTTTTGCCACGCTCACCGAGCAGAAAGCCACGCCCGACGGTGCCGCCGCTCCCCTCATCGTCACGATGAGCGATGCCTAAACTCCCCTCTCCCGTACGCGGGAGAGGGGCAGGGGGTGAGGGCAGCTTGGACCACCCTACAATTATTCGCATTCCGCACCCAGAACCGGAAGAGCCGAGAACTCAACCATGCGAAAATGCAATGACCATTTAGCCGCTCAACGGCAGCGAAGGGAAGCCTTGCTGCCTCAGGTCACCCAGCTCTCGCTGAATGGCTATAGTTTCGCAGAAATCAGCGCGAAGGTCGGTGTGAACAGGACGACCATCGCTCATTGGTTGCAACAACAACGGCAAAGTCACGCTACGTTGGCAGTACAAGACACCGCGGCCATGATCGCCGATATTGTCGAACGCTACGAGTTGATCTATCGCGAGGCCCTCGATGCCTGGCGCAACTCACGGAGAGAAAAACCCGTGGAGCCGAGGGATGACTCCGACACCGCCGACGGTTCAAAAACGAAACGCTCGATTCAGGGCGAAGGCGGTGTGGGTAACGCCGCCTTTCTCGGTAAGGCCATGGCCGCCTTGAAGGCGATCCGTGAGATCCGGGGCCTCGACGCGCCACGGAAAACGCAAATTTCCGGCTTGGGCGGCGGACCTGTTTTACTGGCGGCATCCGATGAACTCAGCGATGAACAGCTTCTCCAAATCGCATTGCGAAATGACGCCGGCGATGGCGGCGCGCGAACTCCTTCAACGCCGCCATGCACGACGAAACTTATTGCCGTTCACAATCTACACCAAGCCGGACTACCAAACCAACTGGCACCATGCGGCCCTGGCCTCGATGCTGGACCGTGTCGCAGCGTGCCAGTGCCGCCGGTTGATGGTCTTCATGCCGCCCCAGCACGGCAAGAGTGAGCTGGTTTCGCGTCGTTTCCCCGCCTTCATCCTGGGCCGCAATCCCGACATGCGGCTCATCGGCAGTTCACACACCAACGACTTGGCCGTGAGCATGAACCGCGACGTGCAGCGGATCATGACCAGCAACGCTTACCTGAAAATATTTTCCCAGACGACCCTCAACGCAAAATGGATGCGTACCTCATTTGGCATGCAGGCACGTCGCACCATGGATCTCTTCGAGATCCCCGGCCACCGTGGCGGGCTGCGATCGGCCGGCGTGGGGAACTCGATCGCCGGCAACTCGGCTGACGGCGCGATCATCGACGACCCCTTCGGCAAACGCGAGGATGCCGATTCCGCGACGATGCGGCAACGGGTCTGGGAATGGTATGCGAACGACCTTTACACCCGGCTCGCCGCCGATGCCTGGATCGTGCTCACGCATACCCGCTGGCACCGCGACGACCTGGCTGGCCGGCTCTTGCGGAAGATGGCCGATCGCGCGGCCGATCCGTGGGAGATCCTTTGCCTGCCGGCCCTACGCGAAGAAGGCCAGGCCGATCCACTCGACCCCCGTCAGCCGGGCGAGGTTCTATGGCCACAGTTCAAGTCGATCCACGACCTTGAAATCATCCGCCAGCAGGATGCCAAAGCCTTTGCCGCCCTCTACCAGCAGAACCCGACCGACGCCAGCATGGCCGAGTGGGCACCGGAATTATTCGGAGATTGGATCTGGGTTCAGCCCGAAAAGTGGCCGCGAGAATTCGATCTGCGGGTGGTTTGCGTCGACGCCTCCAAGGGCAAGAGCGACAAGCAGGGCGACTACTGTGCAATTGTCTTCATCGGGGTCGGCCGAGATAAGCTGCTCTACGTGGATGCCATCCTGGACCGGATTCCGTTGGACCAGATCGTCCGCAAGATCGTATTGTTCTGCGACGAGAAGCGGCCCGATTATGTCGGTATCGAGGCCGAGCAGTTTCAGGAGCTGCTCGTGCATGAGTTCCGCCGGCAGTGCGGTGACAGCTACTCGCAACGCTGGCCAGTCTACCAGATGATGACCCGCGGCATCGCCAAGATTGCGCGTATCCGCAGGCTCAGCCAATACGTGGTGAACCGCGAGCTGCGGTTCAAGGCTGATTCATCCGGCTGCCGACTCCTGGTCGATCAGCTCATGGATTTTCCCTTGGCCGATCATGACGATGGACCCGATGCCTTGGAAATGTGTACGCGATTACCGCTTGAGGTGACGCGGTGAAGGGCTCGTCTGCGGCACACCGGCTCGCACGCAGCGGCAAAGACTCAGAAGCTCGTCAAGCGTCGAAAGAATCTCTTCCTCCTGAGTACCGTTTTTTGCGGCGGCTTCCAGTCGAGCCGCGGAGGGGGTGATCTCGCTAAATCCGTAGCTCCCGGCTGCCCCCTTCATCTGATGGGCCGTCCGAGTCAGTTGTTGCCAGTCGTGACTTTGCGCATGCGTTTCCAGGGCGTTGATCCGATCGGGCATCTCTTGGACGAATAAGTCGACCAGTTCACCAAGGTCGGGATCGGCGGCCATCTGCGAATAGATAAAGGCGGAAGGCATGGTGCTGCTCGCGTTGCTCTCCCTTGCCGCGGGATCTTCTGTAAGTTTTGGTAACTCGTTCGTTTGGCTGGGTTTCATCCAGTGGGCGACCGTGGTCAGCAGCTTTTGCCGGTCGATCGGTTTGGTGCCGAAGTCGTCGCAGCCGGCGTCAAGGCACTTCTGGCGGTCTTCGGCCATGGCGTGCGCGGTCAGGGCAAGGATCGGGCCGGTGTACCCCTCGCTCCGCAGGCATCGCGTGGCCTCGTAGCCGTCCATGACGGGCATCTGCATGTCCATCAGAATCACATCGAACGGCGCACCCTGTGCGAGTGCGGCCTTTGCTTCGTCATGGGCAATCTGCCCGTTCTCGGCCAACGTCACCTCGGCACCGGCCTTTCTCAGCACGAAGGCGATCAGCCGTTGGTTGTCTGGCCCGTCTTCAGCCAGCAAAATCCGGCCGGAGAGTTTGATCTCGTCGAGGTGTGCCGCGGTTGGTTTCGGCGGGCGTTTGAACAGGGACTCTTGGGCGTTCTGGATCATGCGAATCCCGTCCAGCGGACCCGGATCGATGGTCACGCTGAAAGTGCTTCCCTTGCCTGGGGTGGAATGGACTTCGATCTTGCCGCCCATGGCCGCCGTCAGCCGCTTACTGATGCAAAGCCCCAGTCCCGTGCCGCCGAACTTCCGCGTGGCCGAGTTATCCACCTGACTGAAGGCTTGAAAGAGCTTCCCGATCTGCTCTTCGTTCATGCCAATGCCCGTGTCGGTCACGTCAAAGCGAAGAGCAGCCGGGACGGCCGCACCACAAGTTGTCAGCCGCACCACGATACGGACCTCGCCTCGATCGGTGAACTTGATGGCGTTGCCCACCAGGTTGACCAACACCTGGCGGAGTCGCAACGGATCGGTGAATATGGTCTCGGGCATGGGAGAGGCCATTTCGACCTCCAATTTCAACTGTTTGGCGTCGGCGCGGACGCGCATCAGCGAGACAACCTCGGCCAGCAGTTCGCAGGGCGAGCAGCGGGTCGGCTCGATCTGCATCTTTCCGGCCTCCACCTTTGAGAGGTCGAGAATGTCGTTGATTAATCCCAACAGGTGATCGCCGTTCCGTTTGATGGTTTCAATCGCTTGAAAGCGATGCGGGGGAGCCTTCTCAAGCCCTTCCTCGTTGAGCAAGATATCCGCAAAGCCCAGGATGGCCGTCATCGGCGTGCGGATTTCGTGGCTCATGTTGGCCAGGAACTCGCTCTTGGCACGAGTCGCCGATTCTGCGACCTGATTAAGCTCTTCTAGGGCATGATTATTCGACTCCAGGATGGCGGCGTACTCCTGGAGTTCGGCCTTGGCCTGCAATAGATCGTCTTCCGCTCGCTTCCGCATCAGCGCTACGCCGATGCTTGCACTGATCCCCTCATAATAACGAATGATTTCGTCTGTGAAACGATCTTTTTTCCGGTCATTGAGTTGCAGCAGGCCAACGATCTTGTGATCCGCGCGGATGGGAATCAGCGCTACGGAACAAAAGCCCTCGTGGATGCAGCGGTTCCGCGGATGAAGTCTTGGATCCTGGTCAGCCGAGAGTTCTAATAATGGCAATGAGTTGTTTGTCCAGAAACTTCCACCCGTCGTAAAAAGGGGACTTGCCGGATCGGTCTGTTCGGAAAGCACCAGGCCGCATGTACATTCCAGGCTGATGTTGCCATTTTTATCCCTGCAAGGCCCGCCAGCCCTGTCGCGAACCATCAGCGTATTTTCCACACGGAGAAAATCAGCAGAAAAACCGTTCTGAGAATAATACGGGAAGTCATCGCCGTTTCGCAGGCGAATCCCCACCGCGTCAAAGCCGGTTGTCCGCTGAATTGCAGCGAGAATACGGCTGATCGCATCGGACAATTCGTGTGGATCATTAAGAATACCCAGGACTTCGGCGGAAAGGCTTTGGCGTCGTTCGCTTTCCCTCTGCTCGGTGACGTCAATAATGAAGCCATGCCAAAGCACGGATCCATCTTCCTCCCGCTGCGGGACTGCGTTGCCGTAGAGTACGCGGATTGTGCCATCGACAAACTTCACACGAAACTCATGTTGCCAGAGGGTCAAGTCGCGTGCCGATGCCTGAATGGAAGCATCGGTGTTGGCATAGTCGTCCGGGTGAAGATTGGCAAATAATTTGGACGCATCCTCACGGACTTCCTTCGGACTGACCCGAAATAGCTCACGGATGGCATCACTGGCAAAAGGCATGCTGCCACAGCCACTGCCATCGGGGCGCAACCGATATTCGTAGATGAGTCCGGGTACCCGACTGGCGATTTTCTGAAGCCTACCCAATGCCTCTTGCTGTAACGCCCCCACCCGCTCGTACTCCGCGGTCAACTTCTGGGCAATCCGCGAAGCCTTGAACCGGGTGTTCAGCAGGGCGAGACTCAGTCCGAAGAGCAACAGGCTGACACTTGTCCCAGCAAACAACACGAGCCAGACCTTGCCGTAATCGACTGCGGCCGCCAGGCTGCCGCACTGGGTGAATCGCAGTGTCCAGCGGTGGCCGGCCGAATCGATCGAAGTCTGCAAGGCCAACGCCGATGCGAGCTGCCGTTCATTCCCCTCGGCGGATTGACTGTCGTAGAGCAAGGTCTCCGGAGATACCTCCCCACCGTCAAAGGCTTCCAGACGGATGCGCTTGCCCCCTTCCACATCCAAGCCTCCCAAGATGCCCTGCATGAGGTCGTTCATCCGATACGGGCTATAGACCCAGCCCAGAATAGCTGCGCGCCGCCGGGCGACGGTTTCATGGGGCATTTCCTTGCGGTAGACCGGCACATACATCAAAGTGCCGGCCTGAATTTCCTTGTCGGTCTCCTGCACTAAGACGACCTTTCCCGAGAGGGTGGCGGCATCCTCATCCCCGGCCCGTTCCATCGCCTTGCGGCGCACGGGTTCGGTAAGCATGTCGTAGCCGAAGGCGCGAAGGTTCCTGCCTGTAAAAGGTTCGAGATAAATGACCGAGGAGTAGGTCTCTCGTTGGCCCTCTGGCCGGATATGGTATTCCGGAAAGCCTTCGGCACGGATCTTCTGGACATGCTGGGCCAACTGCTGGCGTGGGATGAGCAGGGCAAAGCCGATCCCCTGAATGCCAGGAAGCTGCTGCTCGAACTTCTGACGCTGGGCGAAGCTGCACCATTCCTTCCGCGTGATGCTATTGGAATGTTCGTAAAACGCCGCCGCGCTGCGCAGGATTTGTTCGTGGGCGTGGAGGCGGTCCACAATCTTGGTCTGGATTTCGTTGCATACGAGCTCGAAATCCCCTTTCGCTTCCGCCTCCTCGTGCGATTTTGTGTAACGGAATGCCAGGGCGGTCACGATCAGGCCCGTCAGCAGTAGGCCGATTGCCGTCCAAACGCCTCGGCGAGGCGAGCTCTTGTTGGTTGCGGAAGTGGGTGTTGAAATTGCCACTTGCGCGTTCGGTTGCTCGTTCATGATTCCGCTTGAGAGGTACTCGGAGAATACTACGGTATGTGTAAATGTAGGACACAAATGGCGCACGGGGGTTTTTTTTGAGGTTTGGCCACGGATGAAAACACATATAAGATGGGAGAAAGTGTGGCCGTAGGGTGGGGAGAGTGCAACGAGCCCCA